>NZ_CAJCKK010000013.1:0-145297 GCF_903970865.1 Bacillus sp. ME78 | reverse complement strand
CAGGCATCAATTTCTGAATAATTTGTTCTGTGCTTTTTCCGTGGTATTTTTCCATATTACTCTCCTAAAAACTAAAAAATTTTATCTAAAGTTGCTCCGATTCCAGATTTAACTCTATCTTTTATTGAATCCTGTTTACCATCATGATTCCAATCACCTTTGTTAAACTTAATTCCATCTGTTATTATACTAGCTCCTATAGAAACACCAAAGCCAATACAAGCTCCAGCAACAGTTCCGATTGGACCGCCAAAAACAGTTCCAACAGCTGCACCTAGCTTGGCTCCCGCAAAGGCACTTACAGCAGTTGTACCAACCCCAATTGCTGCATCACCAATAATATCACCAGCTATCTTAGTTTTTGACGCTTTATTTTCAATATTTTCCTTTGTATCATTAATTACATCCCATCCTACAGCTGCATAGCCTAAAGCATTTGTTTTTAATTTCAATGAATCTTTAAGAAATTCTTTTGGTGATAAAACATGTCTTTTTACATCGTCTATTTGCTTTACTTCGGCTAAAGGTAATTTTGTACGCCTTATCACATTAAGTCCATTTTTATCCTTTAGTACGGTCCGATTTTGAAATCTTACCATTTCTTTTCCTTTTCTATCTGTGTAGGGTGTTACACGCAAGCCTTTATTATGTAAAGATGCCAATTTATAGGCAGCTGCACCTTCCGTTACAGTACCCAGTAAAGTAAATGCAGACCCTGCAGGGTTATCTTTCCAATCACCAATATCGCCACCAAACGGTGCGAACCAATTTATATCAATTGCTTCTTCTCCAAATGAAACTTCTTGTTGATCAGCCTTCTCAAAACGATCAGCAGCTTTTCTTAATGAATCACTATGTTCTTTTAAAGCGGTCGTTATAGTAGCTAACATTGATCCTGCGTATTGGGATTGATTTAACACAGCATCTCTTCCAGATATCTGGAAAGGCAGATCGAATAACTGCTGATTGATACGTTGATATGTTTCAGATAGCTCATGAGCTGTTTGTTCTATATTAGAAGCCAGTTTCCTTAAATGGGCAGGAGTAACCTTAATTTCACCGCTCACCTTGTTTCACCGCCTAATGATTTAAGATAAAGCACCATCTTTTTTATCTCTTCAGTAAGAGTAAAGGTATCAAGACAAATAAAATTTGTTTGTGTTTGTTCATTATCTAATACTTTTTGGATTAGCCAATATTGGTTTTGACTATATAAAAACTGAATACAATCTGTAGACCATGAGTCCTTTATATAATAATGAACTTGAACAGTATTTAATTCTTCACGATTATGTATAATGTTTGCTAACTCTAAGGAAGCTTCATCATCTAAGTAAAGTTTCAAGTAATCTACTAATTGCTTGTTTGATTGATTTAAAATAGTTTCCTTATATGCAGAAGAAGGGATTTTAAATGTATAATTTGGACAAGAGAAAGTATTTTTAGGCTGTAATGCTTGATATATATATTGCCAAGCTACCTCTGGTGTCCCGCATTCTTTAAATGTACATTGTTTATCACCGTTAGCATCTGTTATTACATTTTGTATAACTTTTTTTTCACTAAAATAGAAAATATTTTTTTCTAAAGCGCTGTTTTTACCTATCTGTACTTCAATAACAAATCCTGTAGTTAAACAAATGCGGAAATATTCTAAAAGTTGTTTGTTACATAATGTTTCATCTTCTTTTATTATGAGTAGTTCTTCGTTTGTCCAATGCTCGTGCATTACATCTAATTCTTTGTCTATTTCTTCATCTGACCAATTTTCAAAGGGGTTCTCAATTCCAATCATAGTTTCACGGTCAAACATACCAGTTAATACATATACTTCTTTATTTGATAAAATAAGAGGTTCAATAGTCAAACAGTCCCACTCCCTAGCGTAATATGTAATCCCTAAGAAATATAATACAATAAAAAAATGGTTCAATCTAGTAATAGTCAACACTTAAAACTAAAAACTAAAAAAATTCTAATAACAAAAAAAAGAAAGAGAATTAATTTGCATATATCTTTATAATAATAATGTCTCTTCACTACACAATCTTTATTTTTTAAGCCAAAAAAATAGAAGTATCGTCCTATAAAAGACAATACTTCCTTAGTTACTTAAAAATCACATAATAAATTACTCATTACCTCCTCCAGCATTACATCTGGATTTACCACTGCTTTTTCTGAACGCCATCCAATAAAGCCATCTGGTCTAATTAGTACAACTCCTTCATTCTCTATCCCATATAATTCACAAAAAACATTTTCTTGAGCAATAAAATCTCCGCTTAACCCAACTCGATACACTTTAATATTTATCCCTAATTTAGATGAAACATCATATACAGCTTCAGCCCAAGAACTATTGTCTACTCCAGTAAGTAATACAAAATGGTTACCAAATAAGTCTAATATAGAAACTTCTTTCCCTTTATACATCCCCCAAAAGTGAGGTGCTCGTGTTCCAGGTCTTCCATTCAAATCTACGATATCCATTCTATGTGGAGTGGCTGATTCATCTAGTATTGCTTCTGAACAATACTGATACCCGACAGTTACAGCTAAACCATCCATATTATTCAAACTGCCTTCCTCTCTATTTGCAGCACGGAACAACAAACTACTCGCATACTCCGTCGTTAATTTTGCAACAGGATATCTCTCTTCACGATATGTTTCTAACAGTTTTGGTTTTGCCTTCCCTTTTATAACAGCCGCTAATTTCCAGGCTAGATTGTGTGCATCTTGTATTCCTGTATTGGAACCAAACCCTCCTGTTGGCGGCATAATATGTGCGGAATCACCAACTAAAAAAATACGATTTTCTTGAAATTTTGTAGCAGTACTTTCAGCCGCTTTCCACGGTAAAACACTTACTATTTCCGGCTCAACATTTGTGCTTCCAATTGCGGTTTGAATGATTTGTTTACAACGTTCTATAGTGAAATCCTCTGGTCGTTCTCCTTTTAATGGATCGTAGGATACATGGTAAATCCATCTTCTTTCGTTATCAACTGGAATAAGCGCACCAAGAACTTCCGGATGAAGTACCATAGAAAAACCAAATGCATCTCCTTGTATAAACTCACTTAAATCCGCTTCAAAATAAATATTCATATAATAGCCACCGATTGTACCTCGTCCCTCCGTACTTATCCCTAGTTGCTTACGTATTTTACTTTTCGCTCCATCCGCTGCAATTACATAATCACAATAAATAATACTTTCTTCTTCCGTTTCGCGATTCCGAATCGTTGCGATTACTCCTTGCTCATTTTGTTCATAAGAAACTAATTCATGATAAAAAGATAATTCTCCGCCTAGTGTTCTCGCTTCTTGTAACATCATCTCTTCTAAAATAATTTGATAACAAGCGGTTTGTTTTGATGGACTAATCTTTTCTATTTTTTGAAGTAACTCTTCATCGTTTCCGTATTGCGTCGCTCTCATTTGTTCCAATTCTTCTTTATTCGCCTCAGCTATTGTATGAACTGCTATTCTTCCTCGGCAGTTCTCTAATGCTTTACCTGCCAATTTAATTCTTTTTTCCAAGCCTAATTCTCGAAACAACTCCATTGTACGTAAAGTAAGACCGCCTGCTTTCGGATGAATGGCAGTAGACGGATGCCTTTCAATAAGTAAGTACTCAATGTTATGTTTTGCAAGAAATAACGCAGACGCTAACCCAGATAATCCCCCTCCAACAATTAAAACTGGTACATAATTCGATTTCATATATTTACCCTCCACATCATTGTTCTGAGCTCAGTGACATAAATATAATCAAAAAAACAACAAAGATATAGACTTATATTTCATTTTAAATTATCATATAGATAGATTACGCCCCAAAATTCCTTTTACTTTTTCATACATCTATAATCCACCTGAATTGTGTCTGTATGAAAGTGTAAAACAAAAGAACGTACTTTACGTTGAACCATGTTCTATCGTAAAAATCAAAAATAATACAAACATTATAAGCGATTGTAACCTTATGGATTATACAAGGTTACGACCGCTTATTTTATTGTTACATCATTTTTGTTTTTAAAACCTCATCTATTGTGTTATGTAATCCTTCCAATCCCTTTTCTATCTCCCTATAATTTTCAACAATAAAAAATTCATTCGTCTCGATTTTCTTTCTCAATATTGCACCTCATACAACAATCATGTAGCATTACCGTATCGAAGTAATGGTTCATCATCTTAAACCTTTCGACTAATTAACTGGAGGCAAAGTGATTGAAATGAATAAACAAGAACAATTAAATATTATAAAAAAAGATTTTATTGATTCTCAAAAAGTATTATTGGCAATTGGTGATGAAACGCGTCAAGCTATTTTATTAGTGCTAATGGAAACGGAATGTCAAACAGGATTACGTGTAGGAGAAATCACGAAGCAAACACATCTTTCCCGTCCAGCAGTATCACATCACCTTAAGATTTTACGAGAAGCTGGCATTATTTTAATGAGAAAAGAAGGTACAAAGAATTTTTATTATATTGATATACGTACAAAATTAGGTTTATTAAAAAATCTTGTATTAGATATTGAGAAGCTATTGCAAAACTTTTATTAAAACTTGGAGGTATAAGAAATGAAAGCAATGATAATTGATAGATATGGAAAAGTCCCAATGCGTATGGCAGAGGTACCTACTCCTGAAATTAATGAGTATGAAGTGCTCGCAGAAATTCATGCAGCTAGTATTAACCCAATTGATTTTAAAATACGCGACGGAAAAGTAAAAATGTTACTGAAATATGAAATGCCCCTAATCCTTGGTAACGACTTTGCCGGTGTCATCACGAAGGTTGGATCAAAAGTAACTCGTTTTAAAGTTGGTGATGAAATATATGCTCGTCCAAGAAAAAATAAGATTGGTACTTTCGCGGAGTATATAGCCATTCATGAAGATGATATAGCTTTAAAACCGAAAAATTTAAGTTTTGAGGAAGCTGCTCCGATTCCACTCGTTGGCTTAACATCATATCAAGCATTACATGACATCATGCAATTACAAAAAGGACAAAAGATTTTAATTCACGCCGGATCCGGTGGTGTTGGTACTTTCGCTATTCAGCTAGCAAAAATAATGGGTGCCATTGTTACAACGACTGCTAGTGAAGCTGGTGCGAATTTAGTAACGTCTCTTGGCGCAGATGAAATTATTAATTACAAAACAGAGAAATTTGAAGATATACTAAAAAATTATGATGCCGTATTTGATACAATCGGCGGTGCAACACTTGAAAAATCATTCAATATTATAAAAAGGGGAGGAAACATTGTTTCCGTTTCAGGCATGCCGAATGCTCGCTTCGGTAAAGAATTTGGTTCAGGATTCTTTAAAACTCTCTTATTTTCATTAGCCAGCAAAAAACTTACTGCACTTGAAAAAAAGCATAATGCTCAATATTCATTTTTATTTATGAAGCCAAGTGGGGATCAATTACGTACTATTGCAAACTATATTGAAGCTGGACAAATCAAACCTGTAATCGATCGAGTTTTTCCTTTTGAAGATGCGCAAAAAGCAATGGAATATTCAGAGTCTGGAAGAGCAAAAGGAAAAATAATTGTAAAAATTAAATAATAATAAAACCTCCATTTTTAAAAATGGAGGTTTTAAATTTGCTGTTAAATAGACATAGTACAATGAAGTCCTTACAATAGATTGCAAGGGGAAATATTGTATTATACTTTTAGTTAACTTTACAAAGAATACATACGTACAAATACATAATTTAAAATACAAAAAGGAGGAGATACAATGACTAAAAATAATGAAACAGGTTGGAATTTAGATAATAGTTATATGACTTTACCACAATCATTTTATACAGAAATCCCCCCTACTCCCGTAAGTTCACCGGAGTTAGTTAAACTAAACCATTCATTAGCGATATCTCTTGGCTTAACCCCTGAAGAACTGAAAAAGGAAGCTGAAATTGCCATTTTCGCTGGCAATGGACTTCCAGAAGGAGCTCATCCATTAGCTCAAGCATATGCTGGTCATCAATTCGGACATTTTAATATGTTAGGCGACGGTCGTGCTCTTTTAATTGGCGAACAAATTACTCCTTCAGGTGAGCGTTTCGATATTCAACTGAAAGGTTCTGGCCCTACTCCCTATTCACGCCGAGGAGATGGCCGTGCTGCACTCGGTCCGATGCTACGTGAATATATTATTAGTGAGGCAATGTATGCACTTGATATTCCGACTACTCGTAGTTTAGCTGTTGTCACAACTGGTGAACCTACATATCGTGAAACAAAGTTACCTGGAGCAATTTTAACTAGAGTAGCTAGTAGTCATATACGGGTCGGTACATTTCAATATGCTGCAGCTCGTGGTTCAATAGAGGACCTTAAATCGCTAGCTGACTATACGATAAAAAGACATTACCCAGAAAGTGAATCCCATGAAAACCGATATACTGCATTACTACAAGAAGTCATTAAAAAACAAGCAAGTCTTATCGCAAAATGGCAACTTGTTGGATTTATTCACGGCGTAATGAACACTGACAATATAACGATCAGTGGCGAAACAATTGATTACGGTCCTTGTGCATTTATGGACAATTACGACCAAGGAACCGTATTTAGCTCTATTGACACACAAGGCCGTTATGCATATGGAAATCAACCATATATGGCCGCATGGGACCTCGCCCGATTAGCAGAATCTTTAATACCAATTCTGCACGAAGATGAAGAAGAAGCACTAAAAATCGCTCAAGACGAAATTTCGAAATTTAGCGTACAGTATGAAAACAATTGGTTCCTTGGAATGAAAAAGAAATTAGGACTATTTAGCAACGAAGAACAAGATCAATCACTTATTGAGCAACTTTTAAAAATGATGGAGAAATATAAAGCAGATTACACTAATACATTCCGTTCATTAACTCTTGATACGTTAGAAAATACCCCTCTATTCGATAGTCCTGAATTTAAAGACTGGTACAAACTGTGGCAATCTCGATTAGAAAAACAAGAAGAATCGAAAGAAAACGCCTACGAGATGATGAAAAATAATAACCCATCAATCATCCCGAGGAACCACCGTGTAGAAGAAGCACTAGAAGCAGCTGTTACAAATGAAGACTATAGCGTAATGGAGCAACTTCTTGAAGCTTTATCAAACCCTTATGCGTATTCTACAGATCAAGAAGAATACTGCATTCCGCCTGCACCGACGAATCGCCCTTATCGTACTTTTTGTGGGACTTGATTGTTTAATATGTAAAAAGGTGCGTTCATATAAATTGTGTGAACGCACCCTTTTTATATCCCCCCACTCAACTAAAACTTTAAAATACACATCCCCCGATGCCATTTCTTTAATCCAAAACAAATTCTATACTATTCCAATAGACTTACTCGTAAGCTTGTTAAACAAATATTGAGAAATATAAAACATCATTTCTAAATATTTTTATTTTTGATACTATATTTTATAAGAATATTCAAAAAAGTGAGGGGATTTCATGAACGTTCAACTACAAGGTAATGAACAAATTACAAAATTATTTAATGACTGGTATTTGGCTATGCTAAAACAAGATGTGTCCCAAGCGACAAACTTAAAGCATGAAATTGAGAAAAAGGAACTAAACTTTGAAGAAGATGAAAACTTAGCATTATACTATTCTCTACTAAATTTTCGTTTCAAAGTTTTAACTGATGGTTTAAGTATCACAAAAGACAGTTTTAATAAGATAGATTCTTACGCGATTTCACCTAATCACCAACTTTCTTACTACTATCATTTATTTAAAGCAATTCATGCTACTTTAACAACAAATTATAATTTAGCAAGTGAACATTATGAAAAAGCTGCGAGACTACTGGTAAATGCCATTGATGATCTAGAAAAAGGGGAATTTAATTATCGAATGGCTATTTTCTATTATCATTTTTACCAGCCAATTGAGGCTATTGAATATGCAACCAAAGCGAAAGAATTCTTCATAAAAGCTGTAGGGTATGAAAAGAATGTCGCCTCTTGTGAAAGCGTATTAGGCGCAGCATTTGTATATTTAAAACAATACGAGCAAGCAGAGGAAAAATATAATTCGGCAATCAACATTTTACAGAAACAGGATGAAGAATCATTACTGTTAAGAGTACGTAATAACTTAGGGTGGCTATATGCTAATCAAAACTTATCAACATTAGCTATTCGTCATTTATCTGAAGTGACAACAAAAATGCCTACACATTTTAAAGCAATTTTCTTACAAGCAAGAGAACATTCTAAACTTGGTGAAATAAATATCGCTTCAGAATTTATTAAAAAAGGATTAAAAATTTGTACAGAACTTAACAATGAAGAATATATGATTCACTTTAAAATTTTAGAGTCCCTTAACAATAACGAGTCAACTGAAGACTTAGAAAAAATTATTCTTGAAGGAATTACGTATTTCGACAAAGAATCTTTATATAACTATACTCAAGAATATTCAGAAAAGTTAGCCGTTAAACTTTACGATGAAAATAACCATATAAAAGCAAGTGAGTATTTTCATAAAGCGTTACAAGCAAAAGAAAAAACGTTTGAGAAAGGGGCATTAAAATGATAAAAAAAATTAGTTCTATCGTTTTAGGATTATCTGTACTAAGTATTGTATCTATTGGTCTAAATAGTTCATTTACATATCAAGCAGGTCATGCGGATTTCCCGGCACCCCAAAGACCTGACCTTGTTCAATCCGTTGACGTAAGTAAAGACTACAACTCAACAACAACTGAAAAAGCACTTTAAAAAACGGAAGACCTTCAATTAAGAAGGTCTTTTTAAATACGCTTATTTAGAATATTTTCCTTTCATGTAGACTTTATTTTCTCATCAACTCCGCAATCCTCTTACTCCCCTCACTACCAACTTTCTCAAGTTTCTCCACAACTAAATTTCGTCTCTCTACAGAATGATTTTGACTTAACTTCGCTTTTCCTTCTATTTTATTTATCTTTATTTTGAATCCAACTATTCCCTTACTTAATCCTCCCATATAATTTGGATCTACATCATTAAGTGAGTAGGTGCTCTCTGGATCTTCATATTTATTTACTAAATCTTGAAGAGAATCTACTAATGTCTTCTCATCTTCAACAATTTCTAATTCACCGTATACATGCACTGCAACGTAATTCCATGTTGGTACTGCATTGTTTGTTTCATACCATGACGGAGAGATATAACTATGTGGTCCTTGAAATATAGCTAGTACTTGCTGGGTCCCAATATCTTTCCACTGTTCATTCGGCCGTGCGAAGTGACCATGTAAAGTAAGGGTCTCCCTATTTAATAACAACGGCAAGTGCGTTGCATATGGTTCTCCGTTATGTTGAGAAAATAATGTCGCAAAGCTATTTTGTTCCATTATTTCGTACTTCATCTCTTCATCTTGTATTGCGAAATATTTTGGTATGTACATAAGCTCCCTCTTTTCCGCTCTTTTCTATTTTATTTCCTATTATATTTAGTAACCGCATCAATCAACAGGGCCAGTTTGCATTTGTTTTATAATGGCAGCTTTCTATTTCAAAACAATAGGCAGCATGTATTCCATGCTGCTTTAGTTTATTTTTTCTAATATATTTGTAATAAATACGGTCTTACCCTCAATATAACTAGATCGATTTTTCGACTCTCTTGCTAACTCTTCCTTCAAGTTTCCATACTCATTAGCTACTTCAGTATGTTCACGAAGGTAATCTCGAAACGCTATATGCCTTCTCAACTCTTCACTATTTTTATCACACACATATAAATGATGTTCCATCCAAACTGTATTTCCCTCGTTCCATGGAACGAACATATCCTTTCTTCCAAACGCCTCTCTTCCTTTAAAGCTCCATTCTAACTGATGATAGTACCCTATCTTCTCAAGTTTTTTTACTACCTCATGAAAAATTTCGTACTCTTCTATTACAACATCAATATCTAGTATTGGTTTTGATGCAAGCCCTTTAACAGATGTACTCCCAACATGTTCAATGGATAAAATGCTGTCTTCCATCACATCGTTAATGAGAGTTTGTAGCTTATTAAATTCACTTTCCCATTTGATGTTATATTCTTCGATAGTAATTCTCTGTTTCAACGTATCCCTCTCCTCAAAAGCAATTATAATCTTTGAATATGGGTATCCTTAAAATCCGTCTCATATTTCAACCCATATCCAAACATTCGATCCATTCCAATATGTGCTGTCCATATTAAACCAATCATAATAACGGTATCTATCTTAAAATAGACACCTATTAGAACAATTAATATGGATATGATATATGTGTGACATACATTATATATTTTCGCACCAACGTGATTATTAATCCCATATGCTAACATTGATAGATCCGGCGCTAAAAGGAATACAAAAAATATAATCCAACTAAACTCATATATCGAATACATATAAATCGTGGCTAAAAATACAACCATTCCTTCAAGATGTACAATACGTTTTTGCATTATTTATCATTCCTATTTTTCTATATTTATTAATACATTTTCATCGCTAAAAGTATTCTTTGCATTCTTTGCATTTTTTGACCAGATGGTTGCTAATATTGGCCCTGCAATGTTATGCCATACTGCCGCTAATACACTTGGGAGTGCAGCAGCCGGTCCACAATGCAAAATACTTTCCAGCTATATTACTTATCGCTTCTAGTACTTTCATCCAATCAGCCCCTATCTTTTAATTGAAACACCTTATTCGGATTCAAAATATTTTGCGGATCAAGAGCTTTCTTTATTTTCTCCATTACAAATAATGCTGCCCCATGCTCTTCTTCTTGATACTTTCGTTTTCCGATTCCAACGCCATGTTCTCCTGTACACGTTCCTCCTCGTTTAAGAGCATACTGAACGATACTTTCATTTATTTCGTCTGCCTTCTTCACTTCCTCTTTATCATTTGTATCAATCATTAAGAGTACATGGAAATTCCCATCCCCAACATGACCGAGAATACCGCCAATAAGCCCTACTTTATCTAATACCTCTTTCGCATGTTGAATCGCTCCAGCTAATTCCGAAATTGGCACACATACGTCTGTACTCATTAGCTTTTTACCAGGATAACTATGCACGTAAGAGTACGCTAAGTTATGCCTTGCATCCCACAGTTTATTTCTCGCTGCTGTTTCCATCTCAAACGCAATTTCTATACATTTATGATCAAGAACGATTTCTTTCGTAAATTCAATATCTTGCTTTAACCCTGCTTCATTGCCGTGGAACTCTACAAACAGTGTCGGTTCTTCTCTGTAACTTGTTTCATTGTAATGATTTACTTGTTTCATAGATAATTCATCAACGAGTTCAATTCTCGCGATTGGAATACCTGCTTGTAATATGTTAATTACAGCTTCTACTGCATCATTTATAGTTGGAAACGATGCCCTCGCAGCCATAACATGTTCTGGTATACCGTATACTTTTAAAGTTAACTCCGTGAAACATCCAAGTGTTCCTTCTGAGCCTACGAAAATACCATTTAAATGATAACCTGATGATGACTTCGCCGCTAAATTCCCGGTATGTATTACTACTCCATCAGCAAGAACGACTTCTAAATCTCGAACTTGATCACGCATTACCCCATACTTTACCGCTGTCGTTCCGCTCGCATTTGTAGCAGCCATTCCTCCTAACGTTGCATCAGCTCCTGGGTCTACACTAAAAAACAATCCATACTTTTTCAATTCTTTATTAAGCTGAGAGCGCGTCACCCCTGGCTGTACTCTCACAAGAAAATCCTTTTCTCTTATTTCAAGTATTTTGTTCATAAGAGAAAAGTCCATTGTAATTCCTTTTTCGTAAGGGATTACATGTCCCTCTAAACTGGACCCTACTCCAAATGGAACGACAGCTGTTCCGTGCTGAATCGCTATTTTCATTATCGCGCTAACTTCTTCGGTCGTTTTTGGAAAAACAACTACATCAGGTAAACTACTAACATGGTAAGATTCATCTTTACTATGTAACTCTCTTACTGTCATATTTATTACTACTCGTTCTTCAGGAAGTACGCCTTTTAATTCATTTACTACATGTTCAATTGTTATTTCCATAATCAACTCTCCTTTTTAAATTTAAAACAAGTATACCATCTTTATAAAAAATAATTAGAAAAATAAGATTATTAAACCTAAACATACAAAAAAGAACCTGCAGCACACGCTACAAGTTCTTTTTCACTACATTTTAAACGATTTCTTTATTAACAACATAAACCAAATTAAAGTAACTGCCATCAACGAATGAGAAAATCCTACAATATAAGTTAACCCTTTAAAGTCAGCTCCATTTAACTGAAGAAGCCCTCTCGCTGCTAGCGAACCTAACATTAATGTTAATGCAATGTTATGTAAAACAAACCACTTATTAAACCCTTGCACTTCATGAAACGCGAATACTTTTGCTAATCCTAAAGCAATTAAAAAGAAGAAAAATCCAAGTACAAGTGTATGTGTATGCAAAAGATTTAACAAAGTAGATCCTAAAATCCCTTTATACTTACCATACTCCCTGGCGAAAATCCCTGATAATAAACCGATAATCAAATACGTAAACGATGCATTATATAATTTCTTCATTATGTACCTCCTTGAGTAGAATGTGTAGTGTGTCATATTTAGTAATAATGATAGTTATATAGTAAAAACTCCTAGTCACCTAGGAGTCATTGTATAAGCATCTCACTCTTTACAATCAATCCTAATTATAAAATATCTCTCTATACAAAACAAACGAACTTTATGTGAACAAACACCCCCATTAAAATATGTTGCACTTTTGTTTTACACAATCCATACTAATTGTTATAACTTTTTAAAGGTGGTGTAATAATTGATAGTCCTTAAAACTGAACGTCTTAATCTTCGTTGGTTTGATATAAAAGACGCTCCTTTTATTCTTGAGTTAGTAAACGATCCTGCATGGATTCAGTTTATCGGTGACAAAGGAGTTAGAAACTTAGAAGATGCAAAAAATTATATTGTAAACGGTCCCATCGATATGTATAACAAACTCGGATTTGGTCTTTACTTAGTAGAACGCAAAGAAGATCTCACTCCACTTGGTATGTGCGGCCTTATTAAAAGAGATTCATTAGAAGACGTTGATATCGGATTTGCCTTTTTAGAAACATTCCGTTCAAAAGGATATGGCTACGAGTCAGCTTCTGCGATAATTGAATACGGTGTACAAAAGCTCGGCATGAAACGAATTGTAGCAATTACTTCTATAGATAACATTGCCTCAGGAAAGCTTTTAGAAAAAGTAGGATTACGATTTGAGAAAATCATTTCAGGGTCTGGAGAAGATTTAAAATTATTTGGGTATAACGCATAGTAAAGAAGGTCGCCGTGAATGGCGACCTTCTTTACTATTTTACTGATCTCGTAATAATATTTTCCTACACATTGAGATTGCTTGTTGTATAAGGAAGCCTTTCTTTTTTCCATGCAAGAAATCCTCCCTTTAAATTCACTACTTCCTTTATACCAGCTCTTTGTAAAATACTAGCTGCTATAGCGGAACGTAATCCGGTTCGACATTGCAAAACTATTGGAAAATCTTTCGGTATATAATCTAGTTGTTCAAATAGATTACCTAAAGTGATATGTATTGCATCATGAAGGTGTCCTTCCTCCCACTCTTTTTTACTACGCACATCGATAACCTTAACGCTTCCACCTTTTATATGCGGATATAATTCAATCGATGTTTTTTCTTTGTAACTTTCAAATCTATCAAGTCTTTGTATTACTTTTAAGGGTGCAAAAGCAATAATATTATCTAACCCAATAGATTCAAATTCTCTAATAACTGCCTCTATTTTAACCTTTTCCTCATCTAGAATTATTAAAGTTTCTTTTTTATAATCTAATAACCATCCACACCAAGTTGTGAAAGAATTGTTATAAGGTATGTTAATTGACTTCTCGATATGACCTGCAGCAAAACTCTCTACATCCCTTATATCAACTATTTGATGAACGCTCTTCAAAATTTCTTGAAGTTCTTCTACTGTATTAATAGCAGTACTTTTTCTCTTCTTACGAATTGGCGGACCATACTTATTTAAATTCTTCATTAATGAAAAATACTTTGGAGGCTCTGGCTGTCCCGTCAATAAAGTCGATATAAAATCACTTTCTTCATTACACTGAAATGCCCAATTGAACATCTTTTCATAACCTAATGTAGAAGTTGGAATTGCTCCTAATGCTTTTCCACATGCGCTTCCCGCACCATGTGATGGCCATATTTGCAAATAATCAGGAAGTATTTTTATTTTTTGTATAGAATCAAATAATTGTTTCGCTCCTATTTTTGCAGTATCTTTCATACCGACAGCAGTTTCTAATAAATCCGGCCTTCCTATATCTCCTACAAATATAAAATCACCTGTGAATATCCCTATCGGCTTATCATTCGTATAATTATTTTGACTTGTATCAGTTACTAAAAAAGAAATACTTTCAGGCGTATGCCCTGGGGTGTGAATTACATTAAATTTTATATGACCTACTTTAAACTCTGTGCCCTCTCTAACCAATTTGTATCGACCTTCGTTAAGATATTGATATTTCCAATCACAATCTCCTTCATCAGATACATATAAATTTGCATGGTAAAGATTAGAAAGTTCTCTAGACCCAGAAAGAAAATCAGCATGAATATGAGTCTCAGCCGCAGCAATTACTTCCATCCCCTCTTTCTTAGCAAATTCTATATATTGTTCTATATAGCGACTAGGATCAATAACGATCGCTACGCCTTCCTTCTGACAACCAACTAAATAGGAAGCATGAGCTAATTTTTCATCATAAAAATATTTTAAAAGCATAACTATTCCCTCCGAATACTTATTTCAAATTACTTTTCAATTTTTACAACTACTCTCTATCTTTCCTTACATAATCCCTTTCAACATTAAATTCCAATACATATATGGAAACATATATCTTTTAAGTAAAAACATACTATACCGTTCTTTCGCTTGATTAAATGGAAACGTTTCTTGTGGCTCATGTTCATAGTTAAATTCAGCGAGTATAAGACTTTTATACCCTGTAACAATCGGACATGATGTATATCCATCATATTTAGCCTGCAAGTCTCTTCCGTTAAGTACGTCCATAATATTTTGTTTTAAGACAGGTATTTGCTTTCGAATTGCTGCTCCAGTTTTAGAAGTAGGTAAATTGGTACAATCTCCAAGTCCGAAAATATTTTTTTGCTTTACATGCTGCAAAGTATAAGGGTTTATATCTACCCATCCCTGATAATCACTTATTTCACTCTCTTTAATAAAATTAGGTGGCCCCATTGGTGGAACAACATGTATCATACTATATGGTATGGTTTCTCTTTTCAGCGTTTGCGTATCTTCAAAAATTGCTTTTCTCTTTTCGGCGATAATTTCTACTAAGTTTTTATTATAATTCGTTATAATTTGCTTTCTTTCTAGTACTTGTTCTAAAGTATTTGCATATCGTGGAACCTGAAATATGTCAGTGTTTGCAGAATAAAACATTACTTCACTTCTGTTTCTTACACCACTATTACAAAAATACTCCTCTGCTAAATACATAATTTTTTGTGGAGCACCACCGCATTTAATAGGAGTATTAGGGTGGGTAAAAAGCGCATTTCCTCCTTTAAATTTTTCGATTTCTCTCCAAGTAGAATCAACATATGTATAAGAATAATTGCTACATACCCCATTAGTCCCAATAGATTCTTTTAAGCCTTTAATACCTTCCCAATTTATTTGTATACCAGCTGCTACAATAAGAATTTCATACTCAAGCAGCAGTCCGTCATCTAACAGTATCTTATTTTCATCCGGAAATAACTTAACAACACTTTTAGGGATCCACGTTGCCCCTTTTGGAATAAGCGATTCTTGATCACGCATTGTACTTTCCTTTGAAACAATTCCTCCCCCCACTAAACTCCATAGTGGCTGAAAATAATGTTTTTTTGACGGATCAATAATCGCTATACTTTCTTTCAATAGGGGGATATTTCTTAATAAATGTGCAGTAGAAGATATTCCTGCAGTCCCAGCACCAATTACAATAATTTTATAAGTATCTCTGGTCTTCATTATCCTCTTCCTATCTAAAATTGATTTTTAATTAACTAATTAGTAGCTGTATTTTCATCCTAGTAACATTATTATAATTTAAAAACACCATGTATTTATTTGATTAAAATGAAAATTTTGTTAATTTAACCATCAATATTACTTTATGCGTAAATCCCCTTTGTTACTTCCATTTTTTATATTTCTCAATGCTAGTCTTTGTCCTATCTTACTTTAATCACAGTTTCTCTCTACGCCCCAGGCTATCTTTAAAGACCCATATGATTTCATATGTAAAAAAGCCCCTTTTATATCTAAAGGAGGCTAAGGATTATTCTTATTAAGCTAACACTTTGAGGTATCCCTAAAACAAAAATTTTATATAACTACAACCATTATTTATGAGAATTCAGGTCATTTTTTTCTTTTTGAGGAACAATGAATTTCTTCGGTTGATGGGCATGGATTAGTCAATATATGTTGTAAAAACTGAACGGCTGATTTATTAAACCGTTGATTCAGCCCTTCCAGACTAATGAGTACTTCTGTGGATGCTTCTAAACAGCTAGATGACTGAGCTAAAGAGATTGTAGCGATATTTTGACTCATCCATATATATAAAGCGACTAAATCTTTTGCTTGGTTCTTACTGGTTCGTTGTACAAAACCAGCATCTCCAGCAAGAACCCGTAAGACATTTGGAGATAGGACACTCTGAATCCCTTGAACAAATAGTTGTAATTTATCAGACACAGACATAAAAAACGCCATCCTTTCCCATAATTCTACAGAAAGAATAGCGTACTTTTACACTTTAAAGAAGAGTAAGAGAAACAACCAAAAGAAATGTAGATATTTAAAAAGGATTTTGAATACTTGATACAATAAAAATCTAAAAATTGTTATTCTTTCTGAATGTTACTTAACCCTTGTTCTAATTCGTTCTCTGTTCCCTTTTCTAATCCTTTTACCAATTCTTTCTCTGTTCCTTTTTCTGTCTCTTTCTCCGCTTCTTCATTCTTCTTACTATGCCCCTCTAACATTCCCACCAATATTTCTGTAATTATTGACATAGGTACACCCATATCCAATAACATTTTAAGAAATTCAAATATACTGAGACCCTGTGAGTTAATTGCATTATATTTGTTATTGATATGTTGTTCTATACTTTTTTCGGAAAGTTGATTATCCTTAGTCTTACTTTCAGGAATATATTTTTGATTATTGTTCACTATACGTGAAGTTGTAGTACTTAAAGATTTATTATTTAAAACTATAGTATTTAAAGGATAAAACCTGTTATTTATGTTTGAACTGATTTTCATCTCTCATTTTCCTCTTTCTTTTTTGATAAATTTAATATGAAAGTTCATCCCATATTGTTATATCCCATATCCATTTATTATAAGTATAATATAAATTTCTTTTAAACTGAATAGAACGTTATACATATATATTCTCTATTTTGCAATGCTTAAAAATCACTATAAATAGATAAAATTCCCTTCTTCTTTGTAGGAAATCTATAGGACTGAATTGAATTTGAATATGAAATATAAATTTATACATAAAAATACAATCTATTCTTATGTTTCGATAGAAAGAATAGATTGTATCTTTTCATTTAGGAGGTAGACGAAAGTCTTAGCTTGATAGCGATGGGGTACCACCAAACATTCATCAACCCAAGATTTTTAAAGTACCCCCAAACGAAAAATTTTCTTTTCTACAGTTAGTTATTTATGAGGATTCAGCTCATTTTTTACATTCTGCGAGTAATTATTTAATCGTTTTCGTACTTCTGTTTGAATATAAATAAAATAAGTTCCATTCATCCAAAAAACACCCCTGATTTCCATTGTTCATAGGAAATCAGGGGTGTTTATCGGTATATAAACCTTTAAAATTATTAATAAGTCTTCTTTTAAAATATAAATGGTTAAACAGATGAAAGAACTTCGACTGTTATATTATCCCTTATTTCTTAAATACAGGTGCTATTTTATCAATGCGATTTGTCCAAATTCCACCTGTATAATCATCAGGAAGGCGTTTTATATCTTCAGATGAGTCAAATCCACTTGAAAACCCAAACCCATTTCCTCCTACAATGATAACTCTAGTATCTGCTTTATCCATTCGATTAAGAAAACGATTTGGCCATCCCCAAAGCCAAGGAGCTACTTTGTCTGGTATATGTAATTCTCCATGCTTCAGGCTTGAAGGTATGTAGCCAGTCCACCCTAATGCCATATAAGTAATAAGATCTTTTTTCATGGTCGCTTTTGACATTATTCGTAAACTAGGGATGCGCTCTTTTATTGCAGCAATTGGTTTATCGCCACCATATACAGTTAATTGATCAAGGCGCTTCGCTGGTAATTTCTTGAGGTAAGTAGCCAATTGGATTCCTTCATTTTCATCATCACTTTTAATATGAATAAGAAAAGAACGGCCTGGAAAATGGGTAAGTACTTCATCAAGTGTTGGCATAAGATTAGTCCCTTTGCCACGAAACGGGAATGTTTTACCCCCATCAGCTGTATAACCGTAACCAATATCAAGTGCTTGTAGTTCTTTTGTTGTAAAATCTCTTGTAACACCTTTACCATTAGTACGGCAATCAAGAGTCCAGTCATGAAAAATAACAAAATTATTATCTTTAGTTGGTTGAACATCAAACTCTACTAGATCAGCTCCAGCTTTAAATGCCGCTTCCATAGATGGAATTGTATTTTCTAAATAAGAATGTTCAGGTTTATTTATACGTTCTGCTGTACATGTATCGCTCTCAATCTCTTCCATGCTAAATGTTTGCGAAAGTCCTCGATGAGCAAGAAGAAGAGGAGTTCCATCGTCCCTCTTAGCAAAAAAAGAACTGTTATTTACATAAACAAATGCGAATAGGATAAGAATTATCCAAGTCGTTTTACGTTTCAATAACCTTTTTAGTTTGTTCATTGTATGCTCCTCTTAAATTTTGGTTGAAATGCCTTAAACAATCTTCGGCATTTAAATACTGGTAAATATTAAAGCCTATCTTATTTTTTCGCAATGGATATAATTGTTAATTAAAGGCTGTTACTATGATATAAAACGGGAGCAATAGAAATCATTTCAATAACCACTCAACCTTCAATAAGAATAGTTTTGAAAGATTTCTATGAGAATTTAATATAAATGGGTATTTGTAATATCCTATTATTTAAGAATCAATTTACTATATGTATATAATTATCTGACAGCATCTTATTAACCTTATTGAAGGATTAGAGGCCGTCTAAATATAACTGGATAATAAATTAACATCATACCTACAAATGAGCAAACTAAATAAAAAATAGCCTCGTATTTTATTACTAGAGAAATATTATTATCAATCTTTTTTTCATCTCTTTTATAAAACATTTTGAATAACACTCTATATAATAAATACCCAATAATTGCTCCCAGGGTGTTCATAGATAAATCATCAATATCTGTAATTCTATTATCTAGCAATTGACCTAACTCAATAGCCAATGAAAAACCGAATCCAGCATAGGCAGTACTTTTCATTCTTCTAAACTGCGGCCAAATAGTCGGTAATAAAAAACCTAATGGCATAAACAGTAAAATGTTTAAGACATAAGTAGTCATACCTTCAGAAGCAAATGGAATCAAGTTAATTTGATTTGCACGAATTAATGTTTCGTATCTACCTATGTCCCATATAGTCCCTATCTGCGTCACCTTATACACCAATGAAAGGTAGAATTGAAAAACATACACCCATAGAAAATGCTGAATAGATATATTTTTTTTCGTTTTAAAATAAAATCCAATTTGAAACATTATACAAAAAATAATAGTAAAAAAATAAGTATATAAATAATTAATCAAAACTCCTGAATGCATTTAAAATCTCCTAACTTTACATTGTAATCTATAACTTTGTCATTTTAGAATATAATTCAAGAACTGGTGGTCATAATCACCCCATCCATATTATTTACAGATATTTCACGAAATTCGTTCAATGGTATTTCAACGTCCATTGTCTTGTTTTGAAAAAAGCGATAATATGACATCGTATATTTTTTCCCCTCAATACTTGCTGAAATGCTCTCTTCTTCTTTTAAATAATTCAGGTATTCTTCCAAGGCTAAATTCATTTTTTGCATAATCGTACTGTGAGGCAAACCGACATAGCGAATATGCCAAGGTTCATATTGAATACCTGTAACATCCGTTTTATCCGAGGGATAGCGTAAGATAAAGCCGTATTTCCAAGCATTTTTTTCTATCCACTTCCCTTCAGGTGCTCGGTCCATTTGCGTTAAGCCTAATCCTACATCAAGTGATAAACCGGAATTATGTTCACTATAACCTGCTGGTAAGGATAATCAGCCCCCATCTCATGATAAAGTCCACTTTGCTCATCAAAGTCACGATAACTACTATTAATTAAAAATTGATTAACGCCTTCCTTTACAACATTATTAATCATCTCTGAAAATTTTTTGCTATTTATTTTGATAAATAAATATTTGTATTAAGCAGCCCGTATCCATTTATCAATTCATTATGTTTAGATAAATTTACGATATCTGATTTCACACCCTCTTGGCGCATAGAATATTTACTGTTAATTAAGAGCAGATTCCCTTGATAGATGTGTTCTTTTACAATCTCTTTCTTTTGAATAATTAAGGTAGTCCCTGTATTATCTATGTTATCTTTGTGATTTTGATCATATTTTTGAACCTCTACTTTATTCTGAAAAAACAGTGCTTTATTCATGAAAGCAAAACCTAAGAGAAATAAAAATAACAATAAAAAACACCACTTTTTCATTTTCAGCTTCCTCCTTAAGCAAATGACTTGACGATAATGTCACGCTGATTCAACGCTGAAGATTTTGGATATGTAACTCTTAACGATTACTTTCTGCAAAGCGATGCTATATCTATATGTGGATACTCTATCCAGTGGTGTGTGCAGAAACATCCAAAGCAGCAGATTGCTCATTTGACACAATTGGCTAAAAGGAAAAGAAATATTTGTGTCACTCTTTTTCTACACATGTAAGCTATTTTAATCCACGCATAAGTTATCATATCTTTCTTTGACGAAGTAAAAAAAGCTCGTTCTTATGGTTTAATTCTACCGCATAAGAACGAGCCATTTTTTAATATTAAATTGTTAATTTCCTAAGAAAAAGTAGAGATAACCTTAAGAATTTCTTAAGAAACAATGATTATTTTCTAAGAATCCCCTTTATTAACCGAGTGTTGGAAGACTGGAAGTTCTACCGTGAAAGTCGTAGAGTTATCATTACTTTCCGCGTAAATCTGTCCGCCATGCTGAACAATGATTTCTTTTGCAATCGCCAATCCAAGTCCCGCGCCGCCCGTATCAGAAGAACGGGCATCATCCAATCTGTAAAACTTTTCAAATATGGTAGCGAGTTTATCTTTCGGGATATTTCCGGCGTTCTCAAAAACGATGGATACCACATCATCGGAGAGTTCCGCCGTAATGTCAATTACGCTGTCGTTCTCGCTGTATGCAGCGGCGTTTTTCAAAATATTGTTAAAGACCCTCGCTAGCTTATCAGGGTCACCAAATACGGTCAAATCTTCAGAAGCATGGAGTACCACCTGTTTCCCCTTCGCAGCAAGCTGGGGATAAAATTCATCAGTCATTTGCACCAGCATATAGTATAGGTCTATGTGCTTTTTCGTGAGCGTAATCGTTTGAAGATTATATCGCGTAATCTCAAAAAACTCGTCGATTAGCTGTTCCAGGCGATACGCTTTGTCTAACGTGATATGCACGTACTTTGCCTTTTGCTCTCTTGGCATGTCTGGTGCCTCGTCAAGCAGGATCAGATAACCGATAACTGATGTAAGAGGCGTTTTAATATCGTGTGCCAAGTACATAACAACTTCATTTTTCCTTTGTTCGGCCACCTTTGCATCATGCTCTCGCTTTTCAAGGGTTCGCTTTAATGTGTTGAGCTTCTGTTCCATGAACTCCATTTCCGCAGAAAGCTCAATTTGTTTATCTTCGTTCTGAATAAGTATATCAATACCGGTATTTATCTCTTCAAAGTATTTTACAAATTTTAAAAGCATAACTCGGCATAGAATAAGAATACTAATGGCAACCGCCACATAAATAAAAATTTCTATATTGTTCCGTATAGTATACTGATATATTATCATTGCGTCCCAACGCTCTAAATGATAACTGTTTTCCAAAAAACGTACGATCCACTCCCCAAGTGTCCCTTGGATAAATAGACGCACAAACAGCACAAATACAACTGCTGCCATGACAATCGTAAGGATATATTGGTAGAGTTTTCGTTTTAATTTTAAATAATCGATTTTTTTATTCTTATTTTTATTTTTATTTTTCAATTTTATAGCCGATCCCCCATACCGTTTTTATATACTTCGGATTATCAACCGTGTCGTTCATCTTTTCTCGCAGATGTCGGATATGCACGGTGATAGTGTTATTGCTCTTGCTGAAATATTCGTCACCCCATATCTCTTGAAACAGCTGCTCAGAGCTAACCACATTCCCCTTGTTTTCACAGAGGATACGCAGGATTGAAAACTCGGTGGGAGTGAGAGATAACGGCTTCTCGTTCAGAGAACACTCATGCGTGCTTATATTAATGACAAGACCAGAGTGAACGATAACATTCTCGTTCTGTGCCGTTACTCCATTATATTTTTTATATCGGCGTAACTGCGCCTTGACTCGCGCAATTAACTCTAGTGGGCGAAAGGGTTTTGTAATATAATCGTCCGCACCAATTGTTAGCCCTGTAATTTTATCTACTTCCGTATCTTTCGCCGTCAACATGATAATTGGATAGGTGTGCTTGTCCCTTATTTTTTGACAGATAGTGAGACCACTTACGTCGGGAAGCATGATATCCAATATTGCAAGGTCAAGCACATTCTTATCTATACATTCCAATGCTTCTTTGGCGGTATAGTATTTGAAAACCGTATAATTCTCGTTTTTTAAATACAGCTCAACCAAATCGGCAATTTCGCGTTCATCTTCCACAATAAGTACTTTATCACTCATGGTTACCAATCCTCCTCTATGGATGTGCTTTTTTCAATTGGAATTTTTTCCGAATAACGAGCCTATCATACCTATCACTCCAAGTAAAGTCCTATTGTTGTATACAGACAGAGTCGGTTTCACAAAATAGATTTTTGGATTTACCCATTTATTAAGATTTAATTTTATGCCAAGAATAAAAGATCTATCGGATTCAAAATCATTTACAATAGATAGAGCAATATACTCTCCCTTTAGAAAAAGGAAACAATTCCGCCTTAAATTGACTTTGTATAATCTTAACTTGATAGCAATGTCGCGCTAGCCAAAATACAAATATCTTCTTCAAAAAAAGAAAAGCGGTAACTAATGTATGACTGTGACCTAGTTTTACCTAACTTGGATTAAACCCCCTTGTTGTAGATTTTTATGGTATTATTAATAAATTCGGTACATGAAATTATTAATAATACCATAAAAAAAGCTCCCCTGAAAGGAGCTCCTTACATTACAAAACACTTAAGAAATCCTTCTGATAACAGCTCTACTTAAGATTTAGAGTATGGTTATAACTCATCCCTCCCTGTTTGTTACGATAAATCATTGGTCAAAGACTAATCTTTTTCTTTTTATTATTTCAAGCTCTTTAGATTTTTTCTTTTTGTGAAATTTACCTCTATACAAATTAACTAGATAACAAAACGTAAAATAACAATGCAGTTGCCTCTTGTCGTTTCATACTTTGTTTTGATAGATAATCTGCTGATCCATCTTCATTATATATAACCTCAGGCCCTACTAAGCGATGACCTACAATGTTTTTCACGGATTCTATTGCCCAATCATCAGTTTCTCCCTTTAAAGTTGCATCTGCAGATGGCGCTCCTAACATTTTTAAATACTGCCAGGTAATCCATGCTGCTTCTTGTCTAGTAATTGCACGATCTGGATGGAATTGTTCCCCTTCTTTTTCATATAAAATACCAATTTCATATAACTTTTGAATATGTGGTGCATAAGGATGATTTTTCACATCAGAAAACACTGGTTCTTTTTTTGAAGGTGGCGTAAAGTAAGCAATTTGAGATAACCAATATGCAAATTCTGCTCGTGTAAGAGAAGATTCTGGAGTAAAATTCCCCTCCTTATTTGCTTGTAATACCTCGTATTGATGTAAAGGATTTATAAACTTAGCATATGGATGATTTTCATCTACGTCTTTAAATCTCTCAGGCTCACTTAACTTCACTGCTGAGCTGCCAGAGTTCCAATGTATCATTTCTTTTACGGTACCATCTTTGTGAAGTTTAAATGCCATATAATTCCCTTTTTCATCTTCAAATAGTAAAGGGTCTATTTGTTTTAGCTCCTGTTTACCATATACTTTATCACTTACATATAACTTCCCTTCACTTATGTTTACATGTGACATTAGGTTTTTTAATCTCAAATCTCGGTAAACCCCTTCAAATTTCTTTAATTCTTCTTCATTAGGGTTTAAATATTCAGGCTTTGTTTTATCTGGGAAATATTGATTCATAAAATCATCAAATAC
Organism: Bacillus sp. ME78; assembly: GCF_903970865.1. Classification (NCBI taxonomy): domain Bacteria; kingdom Bacillati; phylum Bacillota; class Bacilli; order Caryophanales; family Bacillaceae; genus Bacillus; species Bacillus sp. ME78. The sequence continues at coordinate 120,537 of NZ_CAJCKK010000013.1, read as the reverse complement.
TTCAACAGGTAGTGCTGAACTATCTTTATTTGTAACAACAAAAACTCCAATTTTATGCTCTGGAATTAACCACATTAAAGATGAAAAACCTGGTATATTTCCACCTTTACCAAACACATATTGTCCATTATGACTTTGCGGTGAAAAGAACTCAAATCCGTATGTCATATTAGGGTATTTGGGATGTAAAGCAAATTTTGTTTTTTGCATATCTTCTACAGTTTCTTTTTGTAGTATTTGGTTATTTTTAAATTTACCATCATTCAATTGAGCAATCATGAAATTGGCTACATCACTCCCTGTAGAAAACATACTCCCTTGTGGCATATCTGTTGGTCTTGTTTGATAAAATGGGATGGCATTACCTTTAGCATCATATCCTGTTGCCAACTTTTCTTTAATAAAATTAGTCATAACAAAACTACTATTATGCATTTCTAGAGGGTAAAAAATATTTTTGGCCATATATTTGTAAAAAGGTGTGTTTGTCAGATTTTGAACAATATACCCTTGAAGCATAGAGGCAAAATTATCATATGTATATGTATCTCCGGGCTTTCTCACTACAGTGGGCATATTATCTTCTACATAATCTTTAAGCATTGTATAATCATTTTCTTGATAATGGATGTCCTCGGGTCTAGGATCTACGTAATCAAACCCTGTTGTATGGGTAAGTAAGTGTTCCATTGTAACTGGTTCACCCATGTTATTTTGGTACTTTAATCCCCCCATATAATTTACTATATCTTTATTTAAATCAATTTTTCCTTGTTCAACTAACTGCATGACAGCACTTGCAGTAAAAACTTTTGATATTGATGCTAATTGAAAAACTGTTTTTTTAGGATCGATGGGAGTATTCTTTTCTTTATCAGAAAATCCGAATCCCTTTTGAAATAGAATTTGATTATCCTTTACAACGACAAGAGCTACACCAGCTGCATTTTCTTTTTTCATTTTCTCTGGAATCACTTTATTGGTGAATGCTTCTACATCTTTAGGATTTAATGTTATAGATGCAACAGTTTCGGCTTTTGAATAATTGCTCCCCAGAAAAAATAACAAAAAACAAACACTTACAGCTATTAACCTTTGAAAATAAATTTTCATTCTTTTATTCCTATTACCCAAATTAATTCCCCCTTTAATACTAGACTTATTGATTAATCAGCCACCGGCCGATCAACCATATTCTACCATTACATGGTTATTTTTTCTAATTTTTCTTCTATTCCGTTATTTGTTAACTGTTCGTCTGAGGAATTAGTCTATATATAATTAGTTCTTAGTTATAGAAAATGATTTAGCATACAAAAATACTAGAAAGTCTTTAATATAGACTTTTGTCGGCAAGTTTTTCCTAACATCCTATATACTGAAAACACCCATCCTTTACCATTGATAAAATTGGATGGGTGTTTTGTAACGCTTTAATTCTTACTGGGTATTAAGATATCTAAATGGACCAATTATTACAGTTAAAACATCGTTCAAAGGCTTACTCTCCTTGAACTCCATCCACTTTCACTTCATTTAGAAATGAGGGATTCCTAAGTAAAGATTCTTTCAAACTCTAATTGATTAGGCTATCCCCGCATCCCTTGCGGTTTGAAGCCTTATCGCTTCATTCTTTAAAATAAAAAAATGTGAAACTTTATATCATTATGTAAGACATTTAATATCAAATATATTACATTCACTATGAAATTAGTTTATTTATAGGATTTCTATAGATAAACAAGGTACTAAATTGACTCTTAAGAAGTCATAACATTATATTCGTCTAAAAATTGAAAAAATATGTGTAGATATATATCATCTTAAATACATATATAATTAATTTTAATTCTCTGACATAATTCCACATCATTCTTAAAACCGTTTTTTGTGCATTATGAAATAAAATATTACACAATGTCAGTCTTTAAAAGATTATATATCAAAACTTTTAGAGAGGAAGAAAAACTATGAAGATGAAAAGAAAAATCATTATGACAACAGCACTTGCAGCTACGTTAGCTACAGGTGCACTACCTACTACCTCGGTGTTTGCTGCAGAAAAGGAGGCTCCTATTCAACAAAAAGAGGCACAATTGAGTATTCAACCTTTTGCACAAAACAATTTGGAAACAGCCGTTCAAGCTGCCTTAAATGGTCCAGAAGTCAAAAAAATTAAAGTATTTGAACATGAATTTAATGTAAAAGAAATAGAAGTAGTAAATCTAGGTGCAGGAAAAAAATATGTTAAGGGACAAATCTCTCATCATTTAAGTTTTCGTCCAGATGATCAATTTTATTATGAGTTTACAGTACAAGATGGAAAGGTACTAGATAAACCTGTATTTAATATTGATAGAGGTGGTTGGACACCATTTGCTGCTCCACTTTTATCAATTCTTGCTGCGTATAATGGAATTCCAGTTAATCCAAATGATTTAAATGCACTTGGTCAGCAGATTGGTAAAGTTATAGATGGAAGCTGGGAACATGCAGCCCAATCAATTGCAACTGTAGTTAGTCTCAGTTTTAATGAGTAGAATTTTTCAATTTTTATTAGCAGTGTAGAGATCCGCTTTTTGTAATCAGCCTTGTTATAAGAGATTCTAAAACAGCTATTAATAAATTTTTACCACTCAATCACATTATCTTGACTTGTTTACCACCTTATCATTCATTATATGTCACAAAATAGAAGTCTTTTTTAGGACTTCTGTTTTGTTTGTATTCAATACGATAAACAGTTGTTTTTTGGAGGCTATACTTCGAGTTTTCAAGAATCTGTTTAGCTATTAGGGACAATTTATAATAAAAAATTATTAAAGTCTCAAATAACTTACTCCCCCTATTGTTAATTATTTTTAAATACAAAAATTTATTATCTTAAGAATGAAAAACAATAAATATAGTAAAAAATCATCTAACAATTGTTTAAAGGTCAGGAGAGAAAAAATGAACAAAATAAAAATGAGAAATTTCTTTAAAACTAGCATCCTTACTTGTATTACACTAGCAAGTTTAAGTACACCATCTACTATTTTAGCTGATAGTCATCCAGGTTACTCCTACGAATCCAATATAGGGTATCAAAATCCATCGTGGATGTCGAAAATAGAAGATTCAACAAAAATAAGTGAAATATCTATTCCAGGGACTCACGGTACGATGGCTTTACATGGAGCGAGTTTTCTTGATGAAAATTTGACAAGAAATCAAACTATGAGTTTATCCCAACAATTAAATTCCGGAATTCGATATGTAGATATGCGTGTTAAACGTGTAAAAGATTCTTTTGCAATGTATCATGGCGTTGTAAATCAAAAAGCTGTGTTTGAAGATGTATTAAAAGATACCATTCAATTTTTAAAAGATCACCCAACAGAAACAATATTAATGCGCTTAAAAGAAGAAACTACTCCTGAAAGTGGATCTCTATCATTTGAGGAGATATTTTTAAAATATAAAAACGTTAATGCTTCATATTTTTGGGATCCTAATTCCGTACCAACTTCAGATAGAAATAACCCTACTTTAGGAGATACCCGCGGGAAAATTGTAATCTTACAAAACTTTACATCCACTCAATTGTACGGGATTGATTACGAAGGTTTGAATATACAAGATAAATTTGAAATTGGAAGCGGACCAGACGAAATATATACAAAATGGATTGCGATAAAAAACCATCTACAAAATACAAATACTAATTTTAATAATGGAAAAATTTATCTCAACCATTTTAGTGGTACGGGGGGCGCAGCCGCATTTTTAAATAATGTATATCCTTGGTTTGTTGCAAGCGGAAAAGAGAGCAGAAATACTGACAGTAGTCCTAAATTGATTCAAACGAATTCCACTAATGCGTGGAGTGATTTCCCTCGCGATAGAAACGGACAAGTATACTATGGGGGGATGAATACACTTGGGACCGAACTCTTACAACAAGGCGCAATTAAACATTCTGGTATCATCGCAGCTGATTTTCCCGGCCCAGGTTTAATTGATAGTATCATTAAATTAAATGGTATACATTCAAATGAAAAGGAAATATTAATTTCACAAATATCATCTGAATCTAGTCCTTTATCAGGGCAACAAAATCGATCCAGCCAAAACTTTAAAATTGATAGTTTACCTGTAGGTACCAAAGAATTAAAATGGGTTATTGTGCCTTCAGAAAAAGATTATCCTTCTACTATTTCTTTCAATGTAATGATTGATGTTTCCCTAGGAATAGATTCCACTCGTTGGAAAAATATTTCACATGAATCTAGGACTGAAGCTTACACAAATACTAAATATTATATTGCAAGTCCAATTGGTGCCACTAGCAAATTCACAGTGAAAATATACGCTATTACAAATTAGAAAAAAAGAATCCCAATGGAATTCCATTGGGATTCTTTTTTAATTTCATTTCGTAAACATTAGGATGGCGTTTAAATTTTATCCCGCATTAACGGGCGCCCGTAAAAGCCCGATTGGTGAGGGATGATAATCAGTGGGGGATGAACAAAACCTTCACTGATTAAAGTTTCACTTTATTAACATATCATTTAATCCATTAGATAATTATATTTGAAACAGCCCTTAATTTTTAAAGAGCAATCCAAAATTGTTAACTACCTTTTTCAGCTTATCATTTATTCAAAACTGGCTTCCAAAGCGATAAAGCAAAAATCCAATTTGAGTCGCCATTTCCTTGATGATTTTGAACTGCTTCATACACTTTCCCCTCATGTACTACTCTATCACCTTTAGTATATGCTTTTCTTGCATCCCATTTTTCATATACGGAATCCTCTGACTTTGTTGTTACATTCAAAACATCACTTCTACTAGATTCATTTCCAGCTAAATCAACCGCCGTCACTACATATTTATACGATGTATTAGCCTTCAAATCTTTATCCATAAAGGATGTATTAGCCGCGGTCCCAATTTTATTCATAACCCCAGCGCTTTCTCTATATACAATATAATGGTCAACACCTACATTATCTTCTGACGGACTCCACATCAAATCAACAGTTGTCGCTGTTGTACCCATACTATGTAATCCTTTTGGTTGACTTGGAGCCTCTATATCTGGGATTGCATGTGTTGTCTTAACCTTTAGTTTTTCGCTTTCTTTTGATATATTTCCAGCAGAGTCTAATGCCTTTATTGTATAGGTATATTCCGTATCTGCTTTTAGTTTTTTATCAATAAAAGTTGTACCTGGTACCGTATCAATTACTTCTCCATTACGTAACACTTGATATTCTTTTACACCTATATTATCAGTAGAAGCCTTCCATGTTATTTCAACACTATTGGCAGAAACTTTAGAGGCATTTAATTCAGTTGGTTGACTTGGAGCTACTGTATCAGGAGTTTCATTATTTACTAAATTTACATCAATTACATTATAAAACGCATTTGACGTATCTGCTACATCCCATACAGCTAAAATAACATGATAACCATTACGATCAGTTGGTACATTAATTGTATGTGTTAAATTATTTGATGCAGCCGAACCGTCATGTTTCACAGTTCCGATTGGTTCTAATTCAGCACGTGTTAATGGTTTGTTAGGGTCCCACCCCTTTTTTGTAATGTAATAATGCCATTTACTTGTAGAATGTGGCGCTGTATATTTCCATGTAAATGTATTTACTCCACCTTTAATTGTGTTTTTGAACCAACGATTTGATGTTTGTTGGTCAAGAATACCCCCAAACAATCCTCCTGCCGAAGCAATTTTCCCATCAATCGGTCCACTATCTGGAAATCCTTTAGGTGCTTCTAGACTTTGAGGTTCGTACATTACATTTCCACAATTTAAATTTAATGCCCCATAATTCTGACTACATAAAGCAGCACGACTACTCGGCTTTTCAACAAACCCGTGTGCATACGCACTTTGAGGAGTCATTGTGATTGCTGTCATGCCTGCAGCCAAAACACAAGCACCAATCCCCTTTTTACTTGTTCTTAATCTTTCCAATTTAGATGTTAATTTCAATTTCATTTTTGTCCCCCCAATATATTGCTTTCGCTAATATAATAGCAATATAGGGATAAACGAACAAATCGTCAATTAATATATTAATATCTCTCATAAATTGGTACATTTATTATTATTTTTAATCTCCTATAAAAATAAAGTAAATACAATTAAGCAATTTTGTAACATTATGTATTAAAAGAAGAATAAAAACTCCATTTAATTTCACAAAAAATTCAAATATTAAAACAAAAAAATTCCTCATGTAGGAAAAATAAATTTTTTATATTACAAAAAGCAAAAAAGTCTGGAAGAAACCGATTATATCCGTTTCTTCCAGACTTCCGCTACTTTTATAGCACTCACAAATCCTTTAACCTTAAACATATACACTTGAGGTTAAAACACATATAATACCCCTACTAATTCAAACTAACGCTTAATTACTTATAAAATAACTTAAGGTATCTAGCTTAACTTTATTTTCTTTATTAATAGCTATTTTCTATCCTGTATCCCCTTACTTTAAACAGATTATCAAGAAATTGTTAATGTTTAAGAAAAGAGAAAAGATTTAAAATCCAATTTCAACTATCACATTCTAATAATTTATTGTGTTATTTTTATCTAATAAGGCACAGAAACAAAGGATGAACTTCAGTGTGCTTGAGAAAAGTTCTTAGGGTGAAACGTTTAAAGGGTATTTTAGTACTGAGTTTTTATTAAATGTTCCTGTACCTAATATTTAAATTAACGTATGTCAAAATATTTTACAATACGAGTGTTAAACGTTACATATTTCTATATAAAATGATACATTTCATCAGCACGCCTCCCTAATATTTATGCTAAATATAGAAAATTCAGCTCGTTAGGATTTAATTTTAGAATTCTCATAAAAGCATATGATAGATTAGGCACGTAATTGTCACAAATTAATAGTCTATCTACTTTTTAATTACCTATGAAAACTTTATTATCGCTTTATTATTTACTCCTAAACCAAAGAACATCTATACCTACAATTTCTTAAAACTCTTTTAGATAATCTTTCAAAAGATTTGATAGTTTTATATTTTATATTTTTTTATTGTACATTTTTGCATTTGATGTTAGGATTATGCCTATTAAAATTGAATCGTAACGATTCTTCTTTATAATTTCCATATTTTAATTGTTAAATAAAAATATAGATTCTGATATATATATATTCAAAATCAGACCTACAATATCTTTATTTTACAATGATTTCGTGGCATACCTTTAGAATGGAAAGATATATGCAACAACGTGTTAAGGGGTTACAGGAGGAACAAAAATGAGAGACTTTTTTGATGATAAGTACAAAAATATTGAATTAAAAAGGAGGTTAATCAATTTAATAAGTGAGATTAGCGAATTCAAAGGAAAATTAGCTGCTTATCAGGAACAAAACCCTGACATATTTAATAGTTTAGAAAAAACTATACCACTACATTACATAAAAAATTTCACAACTATTTATGAGGATATAAAAGTTCCTAATAAAAGATTAAAAGAACTTATTTTAGATGATATAGTACCTCAAAATATTTCTGAAGATGCTATTTTCTGCTATTATCAAACACTTTCTTTTGTACATAAAAACTCCTGTACTTTATTAATTAATCCAGCAACTATACAGGAATTACATTTTCAACTAATACATTATATTACCTCTGACAGTGCCAAATGGCGTGAAAAACCTTTTATTATTCCAGGAGTTCCAGAACATGGAATGCACTTGAATAGTTACCGCATTCTTCCGCATGAACTTATCCCACGGTTTATGGAGCAATTATGTGATCAATACAACTCATTAAATACTAGTAAGGGGCTTCATTCACTTTTATTAATAGCTCGTTTTATATTAAATTTTTATTGCATAGTCCCTTTCAATCAAGGTAATAACAGGTTGGCATTTATGTTAATGCAATTGCTGTTAATTAGGAGTGGACACACATTTGTAAAATATGTATGTTTGGATAAATATATTAAGAAACATGAATCTGATTATTACAATTCGATTTATAAATCTTCGGTGAATTGGTACTGCGAGGAACATAATAATAGCTTTTGGTTAAAAACGTTTTTAACAATTATATTAGAGGCTTATAAAGATCTTCATAACACAGTTCTAGATTCTATATGTAAACATACTAAAGTTGAGAGAATTCAGAATTTTATACTTAAACAAAAACAACCCTTTACTAAGGAAAGTATTCGTAACACTTATCCAGACATTGCAGAGAGCACAATCAGTAAGGCTTTAAATTCCTTGCAACTGTTTGGCCATATTAAGCTAGTTACAAAAGGAAGAAACGCAAAGTGGATTAAAATTTGACCATACTTTCAAGATACCTGAGGTTCACAAATTCAATAATAACTTTATCATTGAATTTCATTTTCCTTTTAAGCTATTATTACTTTTTTAGTTATTTCTAATTCCAACAAAACAGTTTATAGGAAAAGGTCCGCTTCCCTCCGCCTTTTCCTATAATAAAATGAAATATAAACATAGAATAATTGTCGAAAAAAGTCGCATTTTAATATTTTTTCTTTATTTTCTGGTTGTAAACGTTTCACTTTCATGTTACCATCTTAATCAAACAATAGATGGTAATAAAAATGAAAGTATTTCTTTCCCTTAGAAACATATAAACGTACGGTAATATCAAGAAAATAAGGCCAAAGAAATATTTGATACCTACCAAAATAATGAATAGGAATTTTGTTGCGCTGTTTTTTCTGATAATTAAGAAAATGCATTTTGTCCCTAAACAAAATTTGTTGGTGCGCAAAATTCAAATACACTAGAACATCCAAATAAATGAAATATCCTTTTTCATTGAGTATTAAGGTATGAAAAAAGAATTCTTCCTACAAAATTTAGCTGATTAACATAAAGACATCTAAATTACTACCTTTATCGCCATCTATTGTTGACAACATATTTACCAAATAAAAAGAACCTATCGAGGGTTCTTTTTATTATAATCATTCAAATTTCAATTCTATCTTAATACTTACATTTCCACACAAATTACATCTACTTTTTGCTCTCAATTATTGAATTAATAATATAGCACATCAAATTTATTAATTCTCATCTTAAATTAGTGAATAAAATTCAATCATATAAAAATAATAAATACAACTAATCGTTATATATTAAAGAGGTGTCAATTTTGTCCTTAAATGAAGAGACCTTAGAAACTAAGACAGATAAAACCATTGAAAAGATCCAAACAAGTAACTTAAAACAACTTAAAAATACACTAGATAATATCTTTGATATTAGTGCAGATTTAATTGAACATCCTTTGCAATTAAAAACAAACACGAATATTTTACTATATTATTTTGAAGGCCTTACAGATGGTGTTGCATTAAAAACCAATGTTGTTACACCATTATTACAAGAAGTAAATGAAGACAGTCAAATATTTAATTCTAATATTATTGCTACTCATACCAAAATAGTATATACATGGAATGAAATTAAAGAAGGATTACTTGAGGGGCAATGTGTACTGTTTATGGAGAAAGAAAAGCGGTCACTTCTAATAAATACAAAAGGCTGGGCAGAGAGAGCAATTCAAGAGCCAATTTCAGAAGTTACTATTAAAGGATCCCATGATGGATTTATTGAAAATGCCACAAAAAATATAGGTCTTATCCGTCGATATATTCCTTCTACAGAGTTAAAAATCAAAAAGCTGACGATTGGAGAACGAGCCACTTCTTTAGTCTATTTAATTTACTTAGGTGATGTAGCAAACGCAGATGTAGTCCAAGAAATTGAAACTAGAATCTGTAAAATCAAAACAGATGCGGTATTAAGTATTGGAGAGCTATCTAATTATACAAAAGATCAAAATTGGACTCCTTTTCCACAGGCTTATTTAAGCGAGCGCCCAGACGCCATTTCAAATCATATACTTGATGGGAAAGTAGCAGTATTAATGGATAGATCCCCTGGTGCAATGGTTGTTCCTATGAATTTGATTGGATTTTTTCAAACCCCAGATGACTATAATATTCATTGGCTCATCGCATCATTTTTTCGCTTATTACGATTTGCAGGATTTATTATAGCTATTTTTTTACCCGCATTTTATATTGCTATAGTCTCTTTTCACTTTGAAATTATTCCTATAGACTTATACACTTCTATTGCAACATCAAGAGTCAAAGTCCCTTTCTCCCCCTTATTGGAAGCTTTTATAATGGAAATTACACTAGAAATGCTACGTGAAGCTGGCATTCGCTTACCACAACCAATTGGACAAACTATTGGAATCGTTGGAGGGATTGTAATTGGACAGGCGGCTGTTCAAGCTGGTCTTGTTAGTAACGTTATGGTTATTATTGTATCTATTACAGCCATTGCTTCATTTATTGTTTCTAATTATGATTTATCAAGTTCTATACGCCTTATCCGTTTTCCAATGATGTTATTGGCTTACTTTTATGGGATTGTAGGTATTGTTAGTGGATTAATGCTCTTATTTGCTCATTTTGTTTCACTAACTTCCTATGGTTCACCATACGGAATGCCAATCGCACCATTTCGTCTCCAAGAGTTAAAAGATTCTTTTGTAAGATTTCCTATTTCGATGATTACCACCCGCTCGAGTACAGGACAGCCGAAACAAAGAAAGAAAAAAGAAGGTGGTTAACATGGGGAATCTTAAGTTCCAAAAAGTAACTTTATTCGAATTTATTATTTTCATTCATTCGCTGCAACTCGCATCTGGTATGTTAATTATGCCAAGCCCACTTGCTACTACTGCTGGTACAGATGGCTGGATTTCGATCATTCTCGGATGGATAGTTACTTCTATAATCGGTGTATTTATTATATTAATGTTACAAAAAAATCCTAACAAAAATTTCTCACAAATCTTAAAAACATACTTTGGTAAATGGATAGGGACAATTCTTTTTCTTGCATATGCCTTTTATCTATTTTTTGCTGGATTTAATACTTTATTAAAGGCAACTGATATTGTAAAAGTGTGGATATTCCCTTCCACTCCTGCTTATCAAATCACCATATTATTACTATTACCTTTTATTATTTTAGCCCTGAGTGGGTTAAGGGCTCTTACTAGTTATTCTATGCTTGTTTTCTTCTTCACTACTTGGATGCCGCTATTTCTTCTTTTTTCACTAAAGACTAACTACAATCCTTTACACCTACTACCTATATTTAAAGAAGGATTATACCCTATTGTAAAGGCAACAAAAGAAACCATTACTCCTTATGCTGGCCTAGAAATTGCATATTATATATACCCATTCTTACAAAAAAAACAAAAAGCCATAAAAGGACTACTAATAGCGAATACTGGAACCATGTTTTTCTATCTATATGTTACTATCCTTTCTTATATATACTTTAGTCCAGAGGGGATAAAAGACGTAATCTGGCCAGTATTTCATCTGTTAAAAGGGGTTCGTTTTTCTTTCATGGAACGATTAGAAATTATATATATCGCTTACTATTTAATTGTATTTTCCACTACAATATATCCGTATTTATTTTTCAGTTTTGAATCTGTGACCATTTCACTTCAAAAAAACGCCCGCAATTGGGCGCTACTTGCTTTTATGTTACTTATAGTTGGCCTATTTATTTTCCTAAATCCCGATGTGGATCAATATTTGTTTATATATTCTCTTATGGATATCTTAAATGTCGTTTTCTTTATTCTATTACCAATCTTATTTTTCGCTTACAGTATTCTTTTTACTTGGATTACTAGGAGGAAACAACTTTGATTCGAAAATGGATATGGATTGTAATTTGTTGTGTATATATAATTGGTTGTAGTCAGAGAATTCCTCTTGAGAAGGTTTCATTAATCCTGTTAATTGGCTTGGATAGAACCCCTAATGGAGACATAAAAGTTGGAACAAGCATACCACTCTTTCATCATAAACAACCAAAAAGTACTATAGAACATTGGACACAAGCATCAACTGTATATACTGGATTCAGTAAGATAGATACGAAGTTAACAGGCTTTATGACAGCTTCCAAAGCTGAAATCATTTTAATTGGGAAAAAATTAGCGCAAGAAGCAAATTGGTTGCAGGAGCTTGATTCTTCTTACCGTGATCCTTACGCTACCATTAATGCTAAAGTAGTACTTGTAGATGGACCTGCAGAAGAAGTTTTTAAAATTCATAAGCCTAGTAAACCATCACTTTCATCTTATATAAATGGTGTAATCGAATCGTCAATTCAAAATAACCAATCCGTCTCTTCTACAATTCAACAATTAATGCGAGAACAAAATGAAGAAGGAATGACGCAAACTGTTCCAATTATCAAAAAAACAAAGAATGAAATCGACACAGTTGGAATTGCATTTTTAAATCAAAAAGGGAAATATTTAACTCATATCCCTAAAAAAGATGTTAAATTTTTCAATCTTATAAATAAGCAAAAAAGTAACGGGCGAATGATATTACACCTTGCACTTCCTCCTAAAAATTCCAACAAAAAAACAAATACTTCTATCTTCGTACAGAACGCGACAAGGAAGGTAGTTGTTAATTTTCAAAACGGAAAGTTTGTATTTAATCTCGATATATATGCTAATGTAGCTTTAATAGAAAAAACCAATGCGAATTCAATTAAGGGACACTATGATAATAAAAAAAATATAAATAATTTAAAAAGTGCTATTCAAAAAGAAATTAATAATAATTTACAAAATATGTTGTATGAAATACAGCAGAATAAAATTGATCCAATCGGATTATCCCTATATGCTAGAGCATTTCAATATAAAGAGTGGAAAAAAGTAAAGGGAGATTGGTTGCAAGCGTTAGCAGAGGCTAAAATAAATGTAAAGACACACGTCAAAATAAAAGATACTGGGACCATTAGAAATTAGACTAGTCTATTCTTCTGCTTAAAATTATTTCTAAGTGGAATTTTTCATCTTCTATAATTATGATGTAAAAGATAATAACTCAAAGAAAAATCTACTGGTTAAATGCTAACCAATAGATTTTTTTATCTAAGGATTCTTTTAAAGGTACAACAATTTTACTGTAGTAATCAAGGACTGGTTTCTAATTTTAATTACTGGAGAGTATAATCCCTACCAGCTTTCATCCCAATAGCAACTCAATGATATAACATTAAAGATATAATCCCTTAACTTAGGGATTTTGACTTTTCAAATTTATACCAATGTCTTAGTTCTATGTACTTTGATATATATGTCCACATCAATATGTTATTGCATCATATACTGAATAGATAATTTAAATTACTTTTAAAAAGGATGATGAGGATGAACCTAGATGATATACAAAAATCCTATAGCGTAATTGTAAGTTTAGGAGGATTGTGTCAAGTCACTAACCAAATCAAAAGGCACCATTTAAGAACATTTTCTGGACCTTTAGATTGGTTTTATTATCCATCACTTTCAGATGTAAACAGATTACTTCAAAGTCGGTTTGAAAAATTTATGAAGTTGGAAAATATGGTCATAGAAGGTTCAGAAAGTTACGGTCTTATTGAATCAGAATTTGATAATCAAACTAAATGGGCAGAACGAATTACCTATTGTATAAAGGACACTTATTATAATTGTTTTTCAATGCATGACTTTCCTATTGACTCAGAAAAGGATTGGAAATCAACTTATCCTTCTTTTAAAGCTAAATTAGACACTAGAATTAATCGATTCCTTGAAAAAATAAATAGTAGTGAATCGATTTTATTCATTAGGATTTGGGGAAATCGAGATGAAGCGATTGAATTGAAAAACGTATTATCCAAAATTACAAATAAAGATTTTAATATTCTTATTGTCAATTTTAAGGAGGATATATCTAATATCGTTGAGCAAAATTGGGGAATATCAAGGGTTTGTTCAATTGAACTCCCACGTTATCAGGATAGATGGGAAGGTGATGATTCCGATTGGGATTATATTTTAAATAAAATAACATTAACTTAATACTTTTCTTCTTACTTTTAACATAATTTTTCCATTAAATTAAAATAGGTGTAGAGAAATAAAATTGCCAACTAATTGATACACACTTAATTAATAAACCGTTCATATAATAATTCATAAGTCCTTCTTTATTGAATAAATGGTTCTTTACAAAATTGATTCCATCACTAGAGCACCTTTATACGGTGCTCTTTTTTAAATTTGTAAAATCTACCATTCAATATTTGTTCACTTTTCCTTTAAATAGTTAATTTCCTTCTTAGATTTTTCATTATAAGCTTCTTCAATTCCCTTGATTCCCCTCCCCTTCTTTTATCTTATAAACAAGCAATTTCTTTCATTAGTATTAAATAAAAGAAAGCATTGATTTTAAAATAACCTAATTTACATAAGATTGAGAATAAACTACAGTGCGTATTCTTTACGTTTAATCAGCATTTGAATTATAAATCTAACATATATTTTTTAGTTGATTGTCATTATGGTACAACCGTGTATACATTTATCAAACAAACTACATAGTTTAAATTAGTAAAATATATAGAGAGGAAGGAAATAAATCTATGAAAGTCATAATTTTGTGTGGCGGAAAAGGGCTTCGGATGCAAGGAATTTTAGAGGACATTCCCAAACCATTAGTTCGAGTTCAAGGAAAGCCTCTCCTCTTGCATATAATGAATTGGTATAGAAAATATGGACATTCTGATTTCATTTTGCCCTTAGGATATAAAGGTGAGAAAATTAAAGAATATTTTATGGACTTTAGCTGGAAAGAGAATGACTTTAGTTTGAATTTTAAAACCAGTCAATATACGCTACTTCAGGAATTAGAAAATTGGAATATACACTTTATAGATACAGGAATTGATACAATGACCGGGGCAAGACTAAAAAAACTTGAATCCTTTGTACAGGGTGAAACCTTTTTATTAACTTATGGTGACGGATTAGCCAATATAGATATTGATCAACTAGTAGCATTCCATAAAGAAAAAGGAAAAATTGCTACATTAACTGGAATTAAAAAAAATAGTCAATACGGCCTATTGGCGGTCGAAGATGGAATTGCTATTGATTTTAAAGAAAAACCATTACTCGATGAAGTAATTAATGGCGGGTTTTTTGTATTTAACAAAGAAATATTCGATTATTTAAGTAATAATGATGATTGTGTTCTAGAAGAAGATCCTCTTCGAAATTTAATAAAAGACAATGAGCTCGCAGTCTATGAACACAATGACTTTTGGGCTAGTGTCGATACACCTAAAGATTTAAAAACTGTAAATGAAAGTTGGAATCCAAATAAATTTTAGTGGAGAGGACTGAATAAGCATTGAACTCTAATGATAAAAAAATAAGTTTACCTCGATTGTATATCCCCTCTAATGAGAAAATAGTTAACCCACTTTCAACAGGAATTAAAGCTTCAAATCTCTCCAAAAAAAATACTCAAAAAAGACATCCCCAATTCTATAATCAACAACATGATCTAAATAATCATTTCTGCGTCATTGTAGGTAGTGAGTATGTCTTGAAAATTATTGCTTTACAGCAATCACTAATGCAGTACTCAGAAAAATTCACATTGTGGATTTGTTGTATAGATCCTTTTGCATATTCACTATTAAAAGAAATGAGTTTAATTAATGTAAACCTTTTACAAGTTGAAGAATTAGAAGATCGTGAACTAAAAGCAATTAAGAGAAAAAGAAAAGTAAATGAATATTGTTGGACTTTAAAATCTGTCTTGATAGAATATTTATTGGTCAATTATGATTTACCATCTATTCTATATTGTGATGGTGATTTATGCTTTTTCTCTGACCCTAATATTATTTTTGAGGAATGGGGTGACCATTCTATTTTCCTAACCCCCCAAAGAGATCGTGATTGGGTAGAAAAAATGTATGGAAAATATCAGGCCGGTCTAATTGGATTTAAGAATGATCTCTATGGACTAAAAAGTGTAAGATGGTGGAAAAATAAATGTATAGATTGGTGCAGTGCCGAGGCTGAGGAGGGGAAATTTGGAGACCAAAAGTATTTAGATTATATCCCTATATATTTTCCAAAAGTAAAAATTTCAAATAACTTAGGTATAAATGCTGCGCCTTGGAACTGTATATATAATAACGATTATAAAATTGACAAGACTAAAAACGATGTATTTATTGAAAACGACAAACTAGTTGTTTACCATTTTGCATGTATTACTATCTTTACTGAAAATGATTTTGATCTTTGGTCTTTGGGAGAAATTTCAATACCCAATAATATATTAAACCATATTTACACTCCGTATTTAGAGAGAATTCAATTTGTTTTAAAGCAATTAAAGGATAAATTCAATAAAGATACTAAACAATTTTTAAGTAAAAAAGATATAAATAAAGCTCAAACTTTATATAAAGATTCACAATTAAGAAGAAAAATGAATCAATCCAATCATTTTATGAACTTTTCCATGATTATAAGTAAAGAACGATTAATTCAAGGATTGACCTCTTATTATTCCTTAGAAAATTTCAACGCTAAATTTACTGTATGGATCTGTTGTATGGATGATTTAACTTATCAAATATTAGAGAAATTAAAATTAAAGCACGCCATACTAATTCCAGTAAAAGAAATTGAAAATCATGAACTCCTCAGTATAAAAAATGATAGAAGTTTACAAGAATATTGTTGGACATTAAAAGCGCCCCTATGTCTACATGTCCTTAGTCTTTATCCGGAAGTTGATCACATTATATATTGTGATGCTGATATGTATTTCTTTACAGCACCTAATATCATTCTTGATGAGTGGTGGAAATACTCTGTATTCCTTTGCCCTCAAAGAAGCTCTACTGCAATTGAAAGCATACACGGTATATACCAAGCTGGTTTAGTAGGCTTCAAAAACGATCAAAATAGTAAAGAAATTTTAACATGGTGGAAAGATAAATGCCTAGAATATTGTAATAATCATTATGATGTTGAAATGAATAGATGGGGCGACCAAAAATATTTAAATCACATTCCTAACATCTTTTCTAATATAAAAATCATGACTCATAAAGGTATTGATGCAGCACCTTGGAATGTCATTTTAAATAGCAGTTCTATATCTAAAACAGATAATAAAGTTTTTATTGATCAAGATGAATTAATAGCTTTTCATTTTGGAAGTATGCAAATTATTAATCCAAACGAGTTCGATTTATGGAAACAAGAAACTTTAGAATTACCTCCAGCAGTTTTAGATTATATATACATTCCTTATATTGAACAATTGAACAAGACATGTCATACCCTTCATAATACTTTTCAAAAATCTCCCTCCTCTTTATTTGCTGACCAAATTGATACAACAACAATAAAAAATTATTTTAAATACCCCTCCCATCATCACAATTAAGACTGATACTTTCCTTATTTAAAAATAAATCTATTTATTTCAGCAACTAAAAATACATCTTAATAAAGGATAGATTATCATTATGATTGCTTCATTTAAAAATAAAACTTTCCTTATTACTGGTGGATACGGTTTTATTGGTTCTCACTTGGCACGAAGACTTTTAAATTTACAAGCAAAAATTGTTCTTTTCATAAGAACACCATCAAACTCTTGGAGACTAAAGGATATTCTAAAATATATTGAAACCTATGAAATAGATATACGAGATAAAAAACAAGTACAAGATGCAATAAAGAAAATTAATCCCGATTATATCTTTCACCTGGCAGCCTATGGTGTAAATTCTGCCCATACAGATTACATCCATGCTATAGAAACAAATGTTATAGGGACTTGTAACATTATTCAAGCAGCAAAATTGGTGAATTGTAAAAAAATCATCAATTTTGGGAGTAGTTCTGAATACGGTAACAAGATGGAACCTATTCATGAAAATATGTTACTAACTCCTGTGGATATCTATGGAAGTACCAAAGCTGCTGCTACTATACTCGCCCATCAAATTGCTAGCGAAAACAATATTAATCTTATAACATTAAGACCTTTTGGCATATTCGGAGAAGGCGAAGAGCCGCATAAAATTTTTAGCTATATAATCTTGCGAGTATTACAAAACAAAGATGTAAATTTAACTTTATGTAATCAATTAAGAGATTATTGTTATATAGAAAATGTAATAGATGCCTGTATCCTAGCAGTAGAAAATACTACTGTACAAAATGAAATCTTTAATATTGGGAGCGGCACTATTCACCCCTTGAAACATTATGTAGAATTATTATTCAAACATTTGAAAACCAATTCCAGACCAAATTACGGTGCAATTTCCTCTAGAACAAATGAAAGATGGGTTCCTGAAGCAGATGTGCAAAAAATAAAAAACTCTCTTTCCTGGGAACCTAGAATTAGTATTGAAGAAGGAATTATAAAAACTGTTAATTGGTATAAAAATAATAAACATTTATACCTAACTCCCTAAAAATAGGGTACTAAAGGAGGTGGACTAATTGTTAAACCAAAACTTTAATAATGCTTTTTACGGAAAAACAATTTTAATTACTGGACATACTGGTTTTAAAGGTTCTTGGTTATCCCTATGGTTGAATGAATTAGGTGCTACTGTAATCGGATATTCATTAGATCCTAAAAATAAAAATGATAACTTTAACATTACTAACCTTCAAAATAATATAATTGATATTCGTGGAGACATTAGAGATTTTAATAAATTAAATAAGGTTTTTACAGATTATAAACCTGAAATTGTATTCCATTTAGCTGCCCAACCTCTAGTTAAGTATTCATATGAATATCCTAGAGAAACATACGAGGTAAACGTTGTAGGAACTATGAATGTACTAGAGGCAATTCGATTACATGAATCAGCTAAAATAGGAATTATGGTGACAAGTGACAAGTGCTATGAAAATAAAGAATGGCCTTGGGGTTATCGTGAAATTGACCCTATGGGCGGCCATGACATATATAGCTCAAGTAAAGGATGCTGCGAACTTTTAATTTCTTCCTATCGTAATTCTTACTTTTCAGAAGAAAAATTTTCTCACCACAAGAAAATAATTGCAAGCGTTCGAGCTGGTAATGTAATTGGTGGTGGTGATTGGTCAATAGATAGAATTATTCCTGATTGTATACGAGCATTAGAATCAAACAAAAAGATTATTATTAGAAACCCTACTGCTATTAGACCCTGGCAACATGTACTAGAACCCTTAAGCGGGTATTTACTCCTTACAGAAAAAATTATAAATAATGGTATCCTTTATTCAGGGGCATGGAACTTCGGGCCATCCCTAAGCAATATTGTTTCAGTAGAAAAATTAGTGACCCGTTTACTAGATATTTGGGGCTGCGGGGATTGGACAGCAGAAAATATAGGTCCAATAAATTTTCATGAAGCAAATTTACTAAACCTTGACATTAGCAAAGCAAAATTCAATCTTGATTGGCAGCCAAAATGGTCCCTACAACAAACTATAGAAAATACAATAGAGTGGTATAAACGTTATAATTCTTACACCAGTTCTGAGATGATAAATCTATGTATTAGCCAAATCAAACAATATTGCATGCTTTGAACTACTCCCACATGCTCATACTTGCTGTGAGTTCCTTATGGAGTGAGTCTTCTTGGTTAAATAATAAAAGACACATTAATTTTTATAGTCTAAATTATAAACCTACTATACCTAGAATTATGTGATTGTTCATTAATAAAGATTTTATTTCTTCGGTTACTTCAAATCAACTATTGACATTATACTGAAGAATAAAGGAATCACATATTTTTCTAGTGATTCCCCTGTTCTGAGAAAATAATGTCTTTCTTTAACGACAATACAGTATATGCAATTATTAATTTATTTGTTCTAGTTATAAAAAATCTATCCCTATCAAAAGAGCTTTCTTCAAAGAAAAACTTCCTATTTTCTTCTACTTATCCTA
Organism: Bacillus sp. ME78; assembly: GCF_903970865.1. NCBI lineage: Bacteria > Bacillati > Bacillota > Bacilli > Caryophanales > Bacillaceae > Bacillus > Bacillus sp. ME78. The sequence goes on along the minus strand of NZ_CAJCKK010000013.1, from coordinate 100,610 downwards.
CTCAAAAAGTAAATAATGTTTTTTTAGATAATTATATCTACTATTTATAGAATTACACTGAGCTTTAACAAGTTTATGCTTATATATTGATTCTCTTATTTATCATCACCAATGTTGATGAATTTATGCATAGCTTATTCTATACACAAATAGCTTTTTGAATTATCTTTTTAGAATAAGTAAAGGAGACTTTCTCTTTTATGCACTTTCCCCTTACCAGTCTTAAATTTCCCTTTAATCAACAATAAGAACAAATCTTCAATATAGTACATCTTCTATAAAACCAAGCCATAAGTAAGATAATTTCCCTATTAAAAATAATGAGGTATTCTGTTTCACCTTTTTACATTATCTAAATAAGGACTTGTAGGAATTCTTACAAGTTCTTTTTTTGTTTTCTTTATTCTCTTCTTATTTACACACGCAAGATTTATATATTTGTTTGTAATACATACTATAGTATCTGATAAACAATTTAAAAAGTAATATGTAATTGATCCGTTTTAAGAAAAGGAAATTTCATAAATCTTCAATCACAGTTTCTTAGTTCACCTGATAGAACGTATAAAGACTCATATCATCTTTTGATAATTTTTGGATGTTTTATTCTAAGTACATTCGACAATAATTGATTATTTTCTGAATTTTCTTGAAAAAGTTGTAAAATCATACTATTTTTTCTTCTATTTTGCTATGATAGTTACAATTAAATTGGATTAGGATATTTCTATAAGATGGGGGCGTATATTATGAGTGTCTCAGTAAAAGGAAATGAGCAGTTAACCTCTCTATTGAACGACTGGTATCGATCTATGCTATCTCAACAAGTTATAAAAGCTACTAATCTAAAAAAGAAAATTGATGAAAAAATCAGCAAATTAAGTACTGAGCCAAATCAAGAACATCAAGATCAAAATTTGTTACTATATTACTCACTACTTGAATTCCGTTACAATGTCTTAACAGATAGCCTTGGTATTCAACAAAATAGCTTTGATGCTATTAGTGACTATGATATGCCTACAGACCATTTTCTACGCTTCTATTATCACTTTTTTAAATCCATTCATTCCACTTTTATATCAAATTATACTGAGGCAGAGGAACATTATAAACTGGCAGAAAAGATATTAGTAGACATACCAGATGAAATTGAACACGCTGAATTCTACTATAGAATTGCTACTTTTTATCACCATACCTATAACATGCTTGCTTCTATCGAATACGCAAATAAATCGAGAGCAATCTTTTCAAAGTATGAAGGTTATGAAGTAAAAACAGCCTTTTGTAATAGTTTGCTAGGTGGCTGCTGCATCTATTTAAAACAGTACGAACAAGCAGAAGAATATCTACATTGTGCAATTGATTTACTACAAAAAAATAGGGAAGAAGATTCCTTGTTATACGTAAAAAATACTATGGGGTGGCTGTATTCTGATCAAAGTATGTCTACTTTAGCTATTCGTCACCTTTCAGAAGTAACAGAGAAAATCCCTACACACTTCAAGGCCATCTTCCTACAAGCTAAGGAACATTATAAGTTAGGAGAACAATCAACGGCCAGTCAACTCATTGATAAGGGACTACAAATTTGCAGAGAAATTCATAACGAAGAATACACACACCACTTCTCTATTTTAAAAAAATTAAACGAAAATATTCCATTGGAAGAATTAGAAAAAATCATTCAAGAAGGAATCTTATACTTTGAGGAAGAAGAATTATGGGAATATGTTGTCGAATACGCTGAATTATTTGCCACAAAATGTAGACAATTAGAGAACTACCAAAAGGTAAGTGACTATTTCCATATTTGTTATCAGGCAAGACAAAAATCAATCGCAAAAGGAGTGTTAAAATAATGAAAAAAATTAGCTTATTATTATCAGGCATTGCTTTTATTGGGGTATTAACGGTGGGAATTTTTCAGTTTTCTAAAACAGATCAGCTTGCTACTCATGGACATTATCCTACTCCTTCATATAGTGATGGTGGTGCACCACAACAAATTTAATGTAAATGTATTTAAAAACCCTCCAAATGGAGGGTTTTTAAATGGCTTACCTGCCTGTTCAATACGTGTAGAGAGTACGTATTATACTTATATACTATGTTATAAGATTTTTCATTTCCACTCTGTAACAAGATTCTAGCATTCTCTCCTAGAATCTCAACTTAAATCTTAAATCCACCAATTAACTCTTGAAGTTCTTCCGCCATCTGTGCTAATTGTATTGCTGAAGAATTTATCTCTTCCATAGAAGCATGTTGTTCCTCAGATGAACCAGCTATCGTTTGCATACTTGAAGAATTCTCTTTTACAGCCATAGCTATTTGATCAATCGATGTATCAACTTTCATTGCATCAGTTGTCATTTTATTTGATAGTTCTACCATACCATGTACTTTTGATACAATTTCATTTGCAGATTTTGAAATCTCATAAAAACTTTGTTTTGTATCATTCGCAACCTTAATTCCCGACTGTACTTCTACTCCTACTTCATTCATAGCTTTTACAGTCTCATGTACGTCTGCTTGTATTTCCTTAATTAAACTTCCAATTTCCATCGAAGAATCGGATGATTGCTCTGCTAGCTTCCTAACTTCATCGGCAACAATTGCAAATCCTCGCCCCTGTTCTCCTGCTCTAGCTGCTTCAATTGCTGCATTTAATGCTAATAAATTTGTTTGTTCCGCAATATTTTGAATCGCTTCTAATATACTTCCAATTTGTTGCGATTTCTTATCTAATAATTTTATTACATTATCGGATTGAGAAACAGAGTGATGGATAGACTGCATTTGTGTTACAGTTTGTTCTACTAATTGTTCACCTTCATTGGCTTTTTGTTTTGTGTATATGGATGAAGCCGATACTTCAGATGCATTCTCAGCTACATATTGAATATTTCGTGTTACCTCACCAATTAATTCAGCTCCAGACTCAACTTCATTATTTTGAACCTCTGCACTATTCGAGATCTCTTCCATCTCTTTTGTAATTTGTTCCGTCGCAACGCTTGCTTGTTCTACACTAGCAGTTAGTTCCTCAGAAGACGCAGCTACATGTCCTGCAGATGTATTAATTTGAGAAATAATATTACGTAACGACTCTGCCATTGTATTGAAACTACCGCCTAATTGACCAAGTTCATCCTTTGAACGAATATCTATTTTCTCGGTTAAATCTCCCTGACTAATTCTTTGGGCCGAAATAACTAATTGTCTTAGTGGATTAATAATAGATCTAAGTATGAATAAAATTACAATTCCACCTAACAATAATGAAGCCCCTATTATAGTGAGCGTTTTATAAAAAATAGGATTGGTAGCTTCTTCAATTTCTTTCGTAGGCATTACGCCAGCTATTTTCCAACCTGTTTTTTTGTTTGTCTTAAAGCTTATGTTTCGATCTTCCCCGTTAAGGCTATAAGTAATTACGTCATCTTCTTTTTTGTACAGTTCATCCGCTAAAGTTTTCTCTAATTTCTCTCCTGGCTTTAGTGATGGATGAACAACTATTGTTTTATCTTGACTGACTATAGATACAAATCCTTGCTTTCCAATTTTAATCATTTTGGATGTTTTTACTATATCTTTAATATTCAAATCTACGCCAATGACACCACTTTTATCTGCATTTTGCTTTGCAATTGCTATTACCATATTTCCTGTAGACTTTGATTTATATGGAGATGAAACAATAATCTCTCCATTTGCTTTTACTGCATCCTTATACCAACTGCTTTCTAACGGATTAAACCCTTCTGGTATTTTTCCAACAGGTGCATGAATAAATTGATTGTTACTGGATGCCGTATAAATCGTTTCTATCTCTGGATGTAACTGTATATATTGATCAAATTTACTCTGTACATTTTGCGATTGTTCAGGATTATAATCCCCTTGTGTGAGTACCTTTGCAAAATGAGAGACATCTGTTTGCTTATTTTCTAATTCATCATCAACAATCTTATCTAAAATACTTATATTATCTTGTGCTGATTGTAAAATTGTTTCATTAAGATCTGTTTTTGCTTTATTATAAGATGATATTCCTACGATTAGACTTGGTATAATTAATATTGCTATAAATGCCATAGACAACTTCGTTTTAAGCTTTATTTGTCCCAATCTTTCTTTTATATTAAACACTAGATACTTCTCCCTTTCACTTTTACTACTGATATAGTTTATTTAAATTTTTCTCCTTTATTTTTTCTACATATATTTACAGTACCATTCGAAATGAAACCCCTATTAAATCCTATCATCTCAACTTCCTTATTTAACGATTTAAATTTCACAGGCAGCGTTTTATCTATCCTCCTTTCGAATATGTTATCTTTCCATATTCAGCAATTCTAAAACTACGAATTGTTCCCAATAAAATGGATGAAACATAACCTTCATTTAACAGATATTATTTGACCTTGATTGGATATAAATTTTAATTTAGCGCTATTCAAATCGGATGAAGTCTTTACCATAATAAATTCTCTAAAAAATAACTACATAAATTTATTCTTTGTATGATTATGTTTAACAGCCTTTGAACCATTCTAAATGCATCACACTATTCATGAATCATTTACTACGGCCGATTTTGTTGTAAGAGATAACTAAACCATAAATTCTATATAAAAGAATAAAATAAATTGGAGAAATTCATTGTAACACGTATACATAAGTAATAGATATAAAATCCGATAATATATTATTACTTTATAATAAATAAATAATTCAGTATAAACTGTATTTTAGTTCTATAGAAGAATCTTTCCCTATATGCAATATTACATATAATCTACCTTATGTAGTTTGTTATACTATGCATGTGGATTTTTCATCCAAAAATCCACCCAAACGCATATTTATGTATATGCCACCCTAATTGATGAAAGTGAGAAGAATGTTTATCATTTTTCTCACTTTTTTATTTAGGCTCTGTTAATATTGTATTAAATAAGGGAAGACACCTTAGAGTTGGTGCTTCCCTTATTTGTTGATTATTCAAATCTAAAATAGGTATTTTCTAAACCTATTCTTTGCTTTAATGTTCTGCCCAAAGCATAATTATTTGGTAATTCTTTTTCAATGACACAAATAATATAACCTGCTTTTCCTGTTGTTAAATTAGTTAGTTGTAAGTAGTTATTGTTGTCGTAGATATAAGAAATAATATATTCATAGAAATTATTTTCTTTGTCTTCTCTATTCATATCAACATTGTACAACCTAACTCTTGCTCCTGCCCAAATTTCCTCATCATCATCAACATTACTTAAAGGCATCCATTTCGAGTTATCCAATATTTCACCCTTTTCTTTAATTCGTTCCTACACCATATTCAAGGTATGCTAAATTATCCTTGTCTGATGAATATCTATTTATCTTTTCATATAGAGTAAACAAAATCTCTACTCATAATTTTTTCTTTGTTAGGCAAACTATATCTAAGCCGTTTGAACTAGCGGCTTCACTCTTCTGGTAATGGGATAGCACAATTTATTGAATTGACTAACTCATTCAACCCACTGGCACCGGCAGGCAACAAAATAGTTGTCTGCCATTTTCATGTATACTTTTTCTAATTTCATTTCGAACCAAGTGTGTGCTGTACTGATTTCAAAAGGACAGAATTTCATTTTTTAAAATGTAAAAAAGATAAGGTCCTGTCTACTTTTGGTATAGGACTTTTTCTTTTCACACATACTATTTTTGAACCTGTTTCCAATACGTGTCCTAATGGTGTCTTGAGTTCCTCCTAAAAAGGGCTGCAGATACTACTGCATGCCCTTTTATTTACGTTGCTTCTCTATATTGAATAAAATAATTAAAAACTAAAAATGTAATATTACATATTTTTTCTGTTCAGATTATGTTAGGATTTACTTCGTAGTCGAATTATGGTTTCGTATCTAATTCAGCAATATGTGAACTGTTTACCTAAAGAAAAAACACCCAAAAGTTGTCTTTTCTTCTTTTAATCTAAAAAACATTTTTTCTTTTCAGTAAGATCCAATTATCCCTCTAACCTAAACCTCATAATTAAAGTCAATTTAATCATGGTACTCAAGAGTTTTCATCCATTTCAATATACCTATAGCTTAATTTAAAATCACATTTCCAGCACTATATTTGCTTTCCTACAGATTTTCTGTCTTGTTCTTAATTCTGTCAAAATCCTCATGTAGCTATACAAAGAATCTATGCTATTATGATTTTAAGAAACTATGCGTTCCCTTAACCCTGTATCCGGCCCTGTATTTATTACAGGGTCTTTGTTTATTTTATTTAATACACATCCAATTTCAGTTAAAATTGTTTAAATGCTAATTAATTTTTGAAATGATATAACTATAAGCTCTTTTAGCAAATAAAATATAATATTAGACATATTTAACCAACTTGGGGCTATTATTAATTTTCTAAATATGCACTTCATTAACACTACACAAATAGTGTTAACTATCTTAATTGAATATTAGTAATAGTAAGTATAAATATTATTAATTTACTATATATTACATTTATGTGAAAATAGACGTATGTTAATCTTATTCAAAATCTTTCCCCTAATAAAGATTTGAAGTAGCATTTCATGATTCTCCTTACTGTTAATATGCCCTGAAAAAGAACCCTATAGGGTTCTTTTTCTTTTCATTATAACCTCAGTAAGTCCTTATTTAACATGCAAAAAGGACTGCTAATTATTTGCAGCCCTTTTACACGTTAATATACACTTGTATTACATGCTTAAAACTTTATTGTATTAGGTATTTATACCAACTAAACATGCCATTATCATTTAGATATATAACACTTCAAAGTTTAGAAGTATACAATAACAAATCTTTCCCAGCTTCCAGCTACATAACTAGTAGCTGTTAATTCTCTACCACCATTTGCTGATATATATCTACCATTACTTAGTGCTTGTAATACATATATCCTATTATCCCCACCATTATATAAGATAAATTTTTCCCATGCCCCAATTGATGTACGATCTGCTACTACTCTACCATTTGGCTCAAACGAAACATACTTCCCATTACTTTTAGCTTTTAAAGCGTACGTATATAATTCCCCCGTCGGAATTAATTCAAATTTCTCCCATTCATTAACTGCATTACGATTTGCTATTACATTTCCCAAAGGCTCAGCAGAAACATATTGTAAATTTGCTGCCTGTATAGCAACTGTCCAACTTCCATTAAATAAATTCACGCCTTTTAGTGAACCTGCTTTTGATAGATTGGCTGCCGATACATCATTCGATGGTGTAATCATCAATATCATTAAAACCATCGGCAACATCATTAAAACTAACTTTTTTGAGATTGTATTACCACTTGCACATGTTATGAACCTCTTCATTCCCATTCCTCCCTTAATATACATAGAACTCATATACATCATATCAAATTTGTAAAATATTGTAATAAAAGAGAGGGTTTATCAATAAATACCTTACTATTCTGTTTCTTTTTTCTCAAATCTATAACACTTAAACATGTATCAATTCTCAAGCACATTTTTAAAATTTTTTCCCCCTGATAAACAAATGTAGCAGTTGATGGCAAGGAGAGTATATACAAAAGAGAGAGTATTTTCATTTCACTTTTCTTTAAATAAAAGCCAAATAGCCGTTCATAATGAACGACTATTTGCATCTAACTAATAATTAGAAGGTTCTTCATGTTAATCTATTTTGTTTAATCCCGTTGAAGTAACTTGATAGGTTCTTTTTTTGCCTATATATTCTTGTTTATTATTCTCAAGGTTAATAAGTGTAGCGCGTGTCTTTTCCTTTACTGCTTCCCCTTCTATATGGGTAATCTCAATGTAATCTCCCGCTTTTACGGGCACCTTTTGGATTTCAGCAGTTTGTTGTCTATTTCCCACTATTTCCTTATTATACACAACACTACCGGTCGAATTCTTTACTGTAATACTTGCATACGTATTATTAAAGTAAGAATGTGGTACGCCTGCTTCTAAATTCACCTGCATTTTCTCTGTTGTCCTATTATAATTAACTTTTGCGATTTCTCTATCACTATATCCTTTTAATGACCACCCAAAATGATTTCCATCTAAAACCGTTGTTTCTGGCATTTCTTCTACTTTCTTCAAGCCTTCTGTTGTAACTTCGTACATGACTTTTTTTCCAAAGCTTTCTTGTTTACTGCTGTCTACATTTATTAAAGTAGCTCTATGCACACCTTCTAGGTGTGTCAACTCAATATAATCTCCTACTTTAACTGGAACTTTTTGCGATTCAGCATTTTGTTGTTTGTTTCCATAAATTTCTTTATTGTATACTACTTTCCCTGTTGCATTTTGTACTTTAATACTCGCATACGTTTCATTAAAATAATGATGCGGTACGCCTGCTTTTAAGTCGATTTGCATTTCTTCTGTCGACTTATTAAAATTAACTTTTGCAAACTCGAAATCACTAATTCCTTTTAGTGACCATGCAAATTGATTTCCATCTAAAATTGTAGCTTCGGGCATTTTTTCTGCTTTCTTCAGACCTTCCTTTGTAACTTGGTATATTGCTTTTTTTCCAAAGCTTTCTTGTTTACTATTACCTACATTTGTTAAAGTAGCTCTATGAATACCTTCTAGATGTGTTAATTCAATATAGTCTCCTACTTTGACTGGAACTCTTTGCGATTCAGCATTTTGTTGTTTGTTTCCATAAATGTCTTTATTGTATACTACTTTTCCTGTTGCACTTTGTACTTTAATACTCGCATACGTTTCATTAAAATAATGATGCGGTACGCCTGATTTTAAGTCGATTTGCATTTCTTCCGTTGACTTATTGAAATTAATTTTTGCAAACTCAAATTCACTAATTCCTTTTAGTGACCATGCAAACTGGTTTCCTTCTAAAATACTAGAAGAGTTCGGGATATCTGAATTAAAACCTAAGTTATCTAATATAGATTTTAGATCAGGTAAAACACCTATTCTATCATTCCACGGATCTTGAGATTTTGTTCCTGTATTCGGATTACTTAAGATATTTCTTAATTCGGCTGGTGTATAAGGAGAACCTCGATGTTCTTTAGCAATACCTTGAATCGAAGTTGCTGCTCCAGCAATAATTGGTGAAGCACTTGATGTTCCACTAAATGTTGATGTATATAAATTTGTAGTATTTTGACTTGAATTTGCTGATGTTGTATCAACATTTTCTCCCCATCCATATACATCTAATCGACTTCCATAATTTGAAAACCATAAACGTTTATGTGGAACAGTTGATGATCCCGCCCCAACCATAATAGCACCTGAATCCTTGAAGTCTGGACTATTTCGATTTAAGATCTTTTTTCCATTACGATCTTTAAAATTATCTAAGTCGTTTGAACCATTTGCGCCAGCTTCTATAATAATAATCCCTTTATCTGCACCAACACGAATTGCATCAAAAATATCTGGATGTACTTCTACAGGTAAATATTTATCCCCATACCCATCATACGAAGCTTGTGCCTCTAATAAAAGAATATCTCCCGCTTGTAAATTATGTACAGCACTTAAAATAGCATCCGCTGTATTATAAATTCCATTATCCCTAATCTGGGATATTACTTTTACATTTGCTTTTGGTGCAATTCCAATATTTCCAATTTGATTATCTTCAGATGAAACAATTCCTAATACAGAAGTACCATGAGCTCTATGCTGGCTTATATTTTGTCCCGACATAAGCTTAATATTTTTATTGACTAAATCCTCATGGTTCAATAACCATCCATATTCCATATCCACAAAAGTTGTATCCTTCCCATCACCACCTTTAATGCTCCAAGCATGCGAGGCATTAATTCCCTTTGGTGCCGCTTCAAGATATCCTTGATTTTTAAATCTAGGATCATCGTACGGATTAACAGATAAATCTGATAACTGTATTTCAGGGGGTGTCAAAATTTGTTTTTCTGGTATATAAGCCTCCTCTACGAGAGGAGATGTTTCAAATTTTTTCAGTAATAATTCTATTTCTATGTTATTAGGGGCTTGTACAATATAATAATTTAATAAATTATTAGCTGATTCATTAGCAACTGATTTAGATTGTACTGATAACTTTTCAATCTCTATCGGATTTACAGATGAGAACAGACGATTCAAAGTAAGTTCTGTATTTTCGGAAAATAACTTCTTTAAATTGTTATCATAATCTCCATTTTTTATTCGTTTTTCAATACCATCTTCATAAGGTAAATCAATTTGATTTTTAAACTTTACAATTAATCTTTCTTCCTGTGAATCTCTTTCTTTGTATGTGACATTATAAGATTCAGCGTAAACTTTATTATGAATACTATCATTTTGTAGGATTAGATCTGTTCCTACAAATGTGGTCATTGCAATTGATGAAATTAGAAACCCTTTGAATATGTTCATACTATACCCGCCGATCTATATTTTCTTGAGAATTTTTTAATGCGTATAATGGTTAAGATTTTTATATAATATATAAATCTATAATTTAACTTTTGTAGTGAAATCTATGACTTTATTAATAATCCCATAGAGGTAACCTGATATATTCTTTTCTTTCCCATATACTCCTGTTTATTATTCTCAAGATTAGTAAGTGTGGCGCGTGTCTTTTCCTTTTGTGCTTCTCCCTCTATATGAGTAAACTCAATACAATCTCCTACCTTGACTGAAACAGTTTGGCTCTCAGCATCTTGTTGTCTATTTCCTATAATTTCTTTATTGTACAAAATATTACCGGATAAATTCTGGACTTTAATGCTTGCATACGTATTAGTAAAATAAGAATGGGGTATACCCGCTTCTAATTTAAGCTGCATTTTTTCTGTTGCTTTGTTATATTCTATTTTCGCGATTTCTCGATCATTATATCCCTTTAATGACCATGCAAATTGATTTCCATCTAAAACCGTTGTTTCTGGCATTTTCTCTACTTTCTTCAAGCCTTCTTTTGTAACTTGATATCTTGCTGTTTTTCCAATGGTTTCATTTTTGTTATTTTCAAGGTTAATTAAAGTTGCTCGCGTTTTTTCCTTTGTTGCTTCTCCTTCTATATGGGTAAATTCAATGTAATCCCCTACCTTGACAGGCACAGTTTGGCTTTCAGCATTTTGTTGTTTATTTCCCACGATTTCCTTATTGTACAGAACGTTACCAGAAGAATTCTGGACCTTAATACTCGCATACGTACTAGCAAAATAGGAATGTGGTACACCTGCTTCTAGTTTTACCTTCATCTCTTCTACCGTTTTATCATAATCTACTTTTGCAATTTCTCTATCACTATATCCTTTTAATGACCATGCAAACTTGTTTCCTTCTAAAATTGTTGCTTCTGGCATTTTTTCTACTTTCTTCAGACCTTCCTTTGTAACTTCGTATATGGCTTTTTTTCCAAAGCTCTCTTGTTTACTATTATCTACATTTGTAAGAGTAGCTCTATGTACACCTTCTAGATGTGTTAACTCTATATAATCGCCTACTTTGACTGGAACTTTTTGCGATTCAGCATTTTGCTGTTTGTTTCCATAAATCTCTTTGTTATAGACCACTTTACCTGATGTGTTTTGCACTTTAATACTTGCATATGTACTATCAAAGTAGTCATGTGGTACACCTGCTTTTAGATTAATTTGCATTTCTTCTGTTGATTTATTTAAATTTACTTTCGCAAATTCGAAATCTCCAATCCCTTTCAGCGACCATGCAAATTCATTACCTTCAAAAATGTTTGGAGATTCATTTTTGATTTGTACCTTTTTCTCAACAGTTTGATCAAATATATCCGTTAATACAATTTTTGCATAAGCATTTGTTGGTAATGATATAGATTGACTGATTACATTTTGATAGGATTTAATATCATTAATTACGTTAATAGGTTGGCCCGTCATATTTTCATTGTTATAAATTTCAATTTTCCCCTTAAATTGCGGTGTACTATTTTCTTTTAGTTTCCAAGATACATTTAATTTTTCATTTTCATAATATATAGATTGGATATCAAAATCTAATTTTCCTATTTCAGGTTGAGTAGGTTGATTTAGCTTGAATATTTTTCCTGACCCAATAGTAGACTGCGTATTACCTCCTGCTTTGACCCATACATATTCTGAAGTAGATCCTCCATCATATTGATAAGTATTATCATGCGTTCCAGAAATACTTTGATTATTCCAAGAACTCCATTGTTTATCAACTAATTTTCGGCTATAACCATTTTTTAGGCGCGCTTCTCGAACATTCTGTCCACTATCAGCCCAGTCTTCTTGAAACATTCCTAATCCATGATTAAATGCAACATTAGCAACCGGAAAGTCCATAATTGCAATTTGATGCCATTTATTCTTTGTTACATCTTTCATCCATTGTCCAAATTTAGTATGACCATTTTCTTGCCATGAACGCATTGTCATTGTGTACCAATTGTAGTCTTTCCAACCATAAGTTGTTTGAACCTTCATTCCTGTTCCTTCTCCTCCAAAGGGTCCAGCTTGCGAATTCGGAGATAAGTATTCGGCCTTTATTGCTTCTTTAGAGGAAATTGGATCCCATAAGGCAAAATGTAAAGTGCGTTTTCCATTTTCATCAAACCCACTTTGTTGTTGAAAACCAGCATATCCTCCAGCTTCACCACCTGCATTCCAGTTGTGTACAGCCCAGTACGTATAAGGTGGAGTCTGAACTGGTGACCAGTCTATACTAATAATATCTGAGGCAGGTATATTTTGGGGACTCACATAAACTGCTGGAGCAGCTGAATGTGTTGCAGCTTTAGTGTGCGAAATAGACGTTCCAAACATAGAAAACATGCTACATGCTGCGGTCATTATAATAACTTTATTAAATCTTTTCTTCGTTTTCTGACTAATCACTAATCTACATCCTTTTCTAATTTTTATTATTGAATAATAACTTAGTAGAGAAATCTATCAAAATTCAAACAACATCCAGTAAATCTTTAAAATACTGCCCCAATTTTATGTTGTTCTATCTTCACATCTGATTCTTACATGTTATTTGATTGTAAGTGGTTTCCATAAAGATAACGCAAATATCCAATTCGGGTCACCATTTCCTTGATGATTTTGAACAGCTTCATACACTGTCCCTTGATGTTCTACTTTATCGCCCTTTGTATATGCCTTCTTTGGATCCCATTTTTCATAAGATACATTTTGATCTTTGGTTTTTACAAGAAGAATTTCACTTTGAATTGATGTATTTCCAGCTGCATCTACAGCCTTCACTGCATATTTATATTCCTTATTAACTGTTAAATTTTGATCAGTAAACGTCGTTCCTTGTACCGTTTGAATCAATTGCCCATCACGTAATACCTGATATTCTTTTACACCTATATTATCTGTAGAAGGATTCCATTTTAGCTCTACACTGTTAGAAGTAAGGTTGCTTGCATATAATCCTTTTGGCTGTGTGGGAGCTTCTGTATCTGGTTTCGGATTAACAATTTGATTTACTTTTTTCAGGCCATTCTTTGTAACTTCATACATTACTTTTTTATCAAGGCTTTCACGTTTATTGTTATCTAAATTTATTAATGTTGCCCTCTCTCTGCCTTCTAAATGTGTAAGCTCAATAAGATCACCGGTCTTTACTGAAACTTTTTGTGTTCCAGCATTTTGCTGTTTATTCCCATAAAACTCCTTGTTATATACTACTTTACCTGATGTGTTTTGCACTTTAATACTTGCATATGTACTATCAAAGTAGTTATGTGGTACACCTGCTTTTAGATCAATTTGCATTTCTTCTGTTGATTTATTTAAATTTACTTTTGCGAATTCAAAATCTCCAATCCCTTTCAGCGACCATGCAAACTGGTTTCCTTCTAAAATATTATTTACATCAGGCATATCTGGTTTAATTGGATTAGAATCCGTACCCTTCCAAATCTCTGCTGTTAAAATTGGATATCCTAATGCAGCTACCTTTTGAATGGTATCGTTATTTGGACGTAATCCCCACTTCTCAAAGAAAGGAATCAAATTTTGTTTGGCTACTTTTGATGCTGAAATCATAAATAATTGTTTTTTATTTTCATCAGTTTGTGGAAGTTCACTTGAAGGCATGTCTCTATACAATTGATGCAATTTAGGATAAAAATCCTCTCCATACGCTAACTGTAGTTGCCAAAGCATAACAAGCTTTACAAAAACATCGCTAATTTCATCATAATTTTTATTCACTTGTTCTAGATATTGAAACGCTTTTGGATAAATTCCATTTTTCTCTAAGTTGGATGTTTGATTAAATGCTTTTTCTACAGAAAGGCTGTATATATTATTTTGTACTTCTGTCATATTATAAAACTTCCAGGGTGATTGTTGTCTTAAATGTCCTGCCTCATGCCAAGGACCCCATCCATCTTTTACAAATTTATTAATATCTAACACGTATTGGATTGCATCTCCTACATATGCTGTTCGATAAGAAGTTGCATACATATAATAATCAGGAGAATGATTTTCTTCTACGTAATGAACATAATGTTTATCTACTTGTTCTTCAGATAATCCAGCTACTTTGTCTTGAATTCGAGTAGCTTCATCCATCTTTTTTAAGAGTTGTACAGGATCTGTATTAGAACCCAACAAATATTTCTTAACACGTGCAGGGCTGGCCGTAATTAATACACGTTCGCCTTTTAACTCCACTGCATGTGCATTAGGATATTGGTCCAGCATGTTTATTAAATCTTGTTTCGTATGCTTTCCTAGTTCAAAGAAAGGCGTAGTCGTTCCACCTGTTGTGATTGTTGTTCGAATGGTACCACCTTGCTGTTTATTATAAAAATAAATCAGCCCCCCATTTGGAGATTGGATTGTGTTTACACCAGGTTTTAATGTAAATGATTTTATCTTAGAATCTTCTCTCCAAGAAGCATCATACGAATACGTTCCAATATATACCTGAATATCTTGATTACCTTCTACATTAATCGTTATTTGTTCATTTGGTTTTGCATATAAACCAGTTGGTTCATATGGACTAAATGCCATACTTTTTCTTTCCTGTTGTTTTAGTACCTCAACATCTCCTTTTCCTGGGACTGTAAATGTTATATTTTCTGATTTAACTGACTTTTCACTTTGCAGTGATGTCGATAAATTTTTTTGCTGCTCCTTTTGCTCCGCAAAGACATCTGATGAAGAAATCATTCCAGTCGCAAGCATAGTTACTGTAGCAGTAGCTGCAAGTATTTTTCTAGTTTTATGTTTTGAATTATCCCCCATATTATCTCCCTCATTTTTCCTTAGTACTCTTAAGGATTTTTTGTTTTCTTCTTCATGTTTTTACAATCTAAACTATTCATACTATTTAAGTTGTGTCTATTACTCTATATTTTTTCATAAATATCTCCTTTTCTTTATTTATTATTGTATATAAATGTTATTTGATGACACATTAAATAACAACTTTACGATAAACTCATCGATAACAGCCTATTATGTTTTGATTCTGTATTCTAAACTTCCATCTAATTGGAGAAATACACCCAATTGGAGAAATAAGTAAATAATTTTCAGCATTTAAGGGTTCGGATCTCACAAAAAAATTCATAAAACTTTTTTCACTTTAAAGGTTAATATAATTGCAACCACATTTGTTTAAGCCTCCACCTTTTTGAAAAAAAAGCATCTAATTCCATTTGAATTAGATGCTTACATTTAGTCCTTAGGACAAATATTCTAAACTATTTATGTACTTGTAAATCTTTTTTTATTACTTCCCAGAGTGAATTATCTTGACGCATTGGTTTACCCTCTTCAT
This sequence comes from Bacillus sp. ME78, assembly GCF_903970865.1. Taxonomy (NCBI): domain Bacteria; kingdom Bacillati; phylum Bacillota; class Bacilli; order Caryophanales; family Bacillaceae; genus Bacillus; species Bacillus sp. ME78. Next base: position 84,782 of record NZ_CAJCKK010000013.1, on the reverse strand, counting down.
CCCATTTTATTTTTCCTGTTCCCAATTCATAATCCATCCCTGTCCATGTGTCTTCACGAAATGCATAGAATGATTTATGCCAACCTTTTTGGTTGAAGATAGAAATAAGATCTTGCATGTATTGGGTAGCTCCTGGAACAGTACGGTTAATTCCAAACTCCTCTGCAATAATTCGATTAGATGATACATGATTTTTCTTAGACCATTGTTGGATTGGCTTCAAAAATTGCTCTAATCCCTGCTTATTCCACATTACAGGTTTCTCTAAATCTCTTACTTTTACTAATCCTGGATATTGATACTCCTTATTTTGTTTTTCACCTTGACTCGTTAATTCATATGGTTCATACATATGAAATGCATATAGGGTTTTTTTATCATTTACTGGTTTTAAATATTTAAAGGCCCATGGAGTAGCATATAAACCTGAATCTAAAATAATCGGTGTTTCTTGGTCTACTTCACGAATGGAATTGATTACTTTTTGATAAAATCTGTTTAAATCCGCTGTCGTTTCCTTCACTTTTGCATACCATTTCTCATAATCTTCCGTCCAAAAATCATTATATCTATTATTTTTAGCTGTTTCTGGATGTGGTTCATTTATAATATTATAACCAACCACCGCGGGGTGATCTTTTAATTCCAAAGCAAGATCCTTCCAAAATTGACTTACTTGTTCTTGATACTTCTCTTCTTCCCATATTCTGTCGTCATTCTTGTTATTATTAAATTGGCGCCATCGATCACCAGGTAAGGATAACATTGTAAGAACAACTTTCATTCCTTGTGATTGTGCGGCATCTAAATCCGCCTTTAATTTTTCTAAATCCTCCTTTACTAATCCCTGATAGTTATCTGCATTACCTATCAGAAAATCCTTTCCAGAAGTATCTGGTTTATCCTCAAATAGAAAATCTTTATCTTTTGCCCATTTATCAGGTGCTAAACGTACATATTCAATATTAGCTTCTTTTGCACTTTTATAGTTTTCAGGTAATGACGTACTATTCATGAAATTAGTACCCTTTCTTTTCGAATCCCAAAAACTAATTTTTGAATCGCCTTTGTGGTATGTATCAGCTCTTACATTCATTTCCTGTACTCCGAAACTCATCATGCCTAATAACGCAACAATTGGCAAAATTTTTTTCACAACTTTTCCTTCTTTCTCTTTATATTTAACACACATAACATACCTTTGTTTTGTTACAGGAATATGGCAATTTTCCAAAAATGCTTTTTTAGTTTATAAGATCGCAGCGCATTCATAGAAATGAAAGAGATAATTAGAACATTGCTTCATTTTCAAAGAAACAAAAAAGGAATCCTTTACGGATCCCTTTTTGCAATGCACTCTTTTTCAAATGGTACATTTTGCACCTACTTTTAGTATACCTTATAATTCCTATAAAATAAATAAGATTAACTGAAATTTACTTCAAACTGTGATAGAAAACATAATTAAGAAGCGCAGATAACTAAATATTATCCCTTTTATTAAATAAAAAAGATTAAATAATTCCCCCTCCAAACTAGGACCCTTTTACACTTTTTTTACAAATATTATTATAGTTAGATAAACCAAATCATTACCCCATTAACAAAGAGACTCCATAATCGGAGTCCCTTTGTTAATTAGCTATTAAAAATGATAGCATGTGATTATTGTATAATTTTTTCCTTTTTTAGATCTGCATATTCTTCTACGAAATCCCATAAACCTTGCTTTTCGAAGTAAGAAATACTTTTTTCACTTCTTCTAAGAGTTTAATTGCTTCATCTTCATTAAGAGAACGTAAAATATTGAAATGATATACATACTCTTCATTTCCTAATTCCATACAAACTGCTAATCCTTTTTCAAATTGCTTTAAGAATATACAAGCTGTCCCTAATGTGTTTTCACAAGAAGCAACTTTCACCTCATACCCCATTAGCCCAAAATACAAGGAATATAGATACTTATTTTACTTTCAAAGGCTGAAACCTTGCTGCATAACTATTGAAAATAAACATAAGAAAGACGTTCAAATCCATATAGATAGAACGTCTTTTCACTTTACTTTATACATATACTGATTTTTCACTTATTCATTTTGCATTGTACTTAAAAAATCCATAAATTCATCTTCATTTACAGGTTTACTGTAGTAATAGCCCTGAATTAGATAACACGCATTACGTTGTAACACTGTTAATTGTTCCTTCGTTTCTACCCCTTCTGCTATCACTTTCATGTTTAAAGTATGAGCAAGTGAAATAATGGTTTGTATAATTTCATCTCCATCAGTAGAAGTTCCGATCCTATTAACAAATTCTCTTGGAATTTTTAAAGTATCAATTGGATAAAGAGGCAGATACGCTAGTGAAGAATAACCTGTACCAAAATCGTCAATTGATAAATGTACACCATATGATTTTAATACTTTTAACTTTGATAAGGTTTCTTTTTCATCTACCATTGCTATTCGCTCTGTTAATTCCAAATCAATCGAATTAGCAGGTACTCCTATCTCTTCTATAGTAGATATCATTGTTTGAACAAAATCTTTCTGTTCAAACTCTATAGCTGATAGATTTATCCCGATCTTTAGATTTGAAAAGCCCATAGAATGCCATTCTTTCAGTTGTCGACACGCTTTCTGTAACGTCCACTTCCCAATTGAAATAATCTGCGCCGTTTCTTCTGCGATAGGTATAAACTCAAAAGGAGAAATCAGCCCAAGCTCTGGATGTTGCCAGCGTATTAAAGCCTCTGCACCAATAACTTTACCTGCCTTACTATCAATTTGTGGTTGATACAATAAAAACAACTCATTATTTTCAATTGCATTTGGTAAATCCTGTTCTAATCGTAATCGACGAGTTACTTTTTGAGATAATGTCTCGTCATACATACAAACAGCATTGTTACCTTTTTCTTTTGCGCTATACATAGCGATATCAGCGTGTTGTAAAAGTGTAGTAGTATTTATTCCTCCAAATGGATACACTGCTATTCCTATGCTAAGAGATAAGTAAAAACTATGCTGATTTACTACAAATGGTTCTTCAGTTATACGAAATAAAGTTTTACACAAATCCAATAGCTGTTGCTCTGTTTGGTTATGGACAATGATTGCAAACTCATCTCCACCTATTCTTGCTAGAGGAATAGTCGGTGACAGATATGTCCTAAAACGTTTGGCAACTTCTTTTAAAACTCTGTCACCAATCGAATGACCCAATGTATCATTAATGGTCTTAAAGCGATTTAAATCAATATACAGGAGCCCAAATTTATCCTGTGTTTTTTTCGCACGCTTAATGGATCTATCTAATTCTTGTTGGAAGAATATACGATTTCCAATCTCCGTCACCGTATCATGGAATGCAAGGTAATTTATCTCTTCCTGTTGTTGTTTCATCCTCGTTATGTCTTTTACCATTACATAACTCCCAAAAATTTGACCTTCTATCATAATAGGAACTATAGTGACATACCAAAAGAGCATGTCCTTCTCATTGTTATTTTTCACACGTAACTGTAACGAAGATGAACTACATCGTTTCCCTTTCTTTATAGCTGCTTCCAATTCAGATTTATCTTCATCTAAAAAAATAGAGAAGCACTCTTTCCCTATTAATGCAGTACTTTCTTTTCCTAATAACATACTTCCAGCCTGGTTTATATTTAATACGATACCGTTTGAATCAATCGTTAAAATAGGATCCGGATGATACTCATATAATGACTTAAATCTCTCTTGATTTTTTACCAAATCATTAGATTTATTTATTAAATCCCTTGTTCTCTGAGATACTGTTTGTTCTAATTGATTATTAAACACTTTTAATGTTTTAGTTAACTCTTTGTTTTGCATTCGTACGATTGTATGACGAATCAGTACAAATACAAAAGCAATACAATTTCCCGTAATCAATGTAGCTGAAGAAGTTTGCTCTTTCAAAGTAAAGCCAATTAAGACTGCAACTGCAAGATAAGGGAATATACCAAGAAGTTTCTCTCCAAATGTCGGATTAATAATAAAATAATTTCTTTTAAAAGAAGCATCCTTTGGAATTGTAGCAGCAATAGCGATAAATAATAGTAAAACTCTATACAAACACCTTAAAAATATAACTGAACGCTCTGACAAATCATCCTGTAAGTAGAAATACAAGTAGTCCGTAATAGCCAATCCAGTTAATACTAGAATAAAAATAAACAATTTAATTTTTGCATTGAAAATAGCAGGTCGAAAGATTAGTGTAACTCCAAGTAATAGAAGTAATAAATCTATAATTGGAAAAATAAATGAGAGAAAAACATCTCCAATTGATAAGAATAAGATATTTGCAGATGGTTTATTAAATAGGTACCACTCTAATGTAAAAATGGCAGTAACAACAATGCATAAATCACAAATTAAATATGCTTTCTCCCATTTATTACATTCCATCATAATTTTATAAAAGAACGCAAAGAGAAAGAAGAACAAGAAAAATAACAAAAATACATCAGAGATATTAAAATTTTGTATTGGTAATTCTACATTAAGTACTTGAAAAGCAGATATGAAATTCCCTATCAAGAAACACCCTATCGCAATAGTAATACAAACCCAGAATACTCCTAACTTAATTCTTCTGGATAATATAGAATACAGTAATGAGATAAATACAGTAGTTTCAACAACTAAAGATGATAGCCGGATATTAAAATCTGATACAAAATAAAGATTCGGAAAAACAAATAAAAATATAACACAAAAACTTATATAAGCTATTAAAGCCAATAGCAATACATAAAATTGCACATATGCATGTTTACGCAATGGACTCACCTTCTTGAGTTTTTTCTATACTTTTATTAAAAAGGTCTTGATAGTGGCACAACTCCTACTAATTAAAATGTGTGCAACCTATTATGTATATTATGACCTTTTTAAAAGATTTCTTTCTACATACAACAGTCTTGTTAACTTTTTGTAGATGTTTACAATTATCAATACTGAGGATTCTAAAAAGGATAAGCTGAAAAATGTAGTTTTTTAAGTATTTGCGCATCGTAAATTTGGCGGGTACAACTTATCTACTCTTTACATATGAGATAGAATCTAATCCTCTATTGAATTATAGTTAGTTGCTATCTGTCACACTTAAAAAGGAATGAAATTTACTATCTTTAAAATAGAAATTCAAATTAGTTTACGAAACTATCTGTAACCATTATAGTTACACGAAAAGTTGATGTCAATTTCATATCCTCCCTTTTAACGGACAAAAGACATGACCAATTGAACAAAAATGTGATGTTTATAAAAAGGGCGGTAAAGTTTTATCTCCTTACTCAAAGAATTATAAATGATTTAGGATTAGATGAAATTGAAGCTAATATTGCATCTCCCTAAAAAGAATGTTACTCTAAAAGCAGAATTATGAAAGGAATGATGGATGAACAATGATTAACTAATTTATATTTTAAGTTGAATTTCATAACTTCAAACTACAAAATATAGGGTTAGTCTATCCATTTTTAAAATTCAGTTCATACTTTATTTGTCATGATTCAAATGATTAATAAGTACTTATTAAGTATAGACGAAAGACTAATCCTTCCGATTACAATTGGGGGATTTTTTTATTCCCATTTATGTTAGTTGGAACTTATTAATTGTTAAATTTACCCAACAAATAAAGGAGCAAGAAAAATGAGTACTTCAGACACTATTGTTACACATGTAATGCTCTATATAAGTCGTTAATATCCATCAAACTTATATAGAGCAATTAAAAACTGGATGGATGTTCCGACTTTATATGAAACGTTTCGATATATAAAGGAGGAATTATTATGTCAATGATAAAAGTCCAAGATTTAACTTTTTCATACCCAGGTAGCTTTGATAATATTTTTGAAAGTGTAAACTTCCAAATAGATACGGATTGGAAGCTAGGATTTATCGGTAGAAACGGACGAGGTAAAACGACATTCTTTAATTTATTGTTAGGGAATTATGAGTATGGTGGGAAAATCCTTGCTTCGGTAGAATTCAATTACTTCCCCTACTCTGTTGCAGATAGGAACAAATTCACTCATGAAATCCTTGAAGAAATTTGTCCCCAAGCAGAAGATTGGGAATTTCTGCGTGAGATATCCTATTTAAATGTTGATGCTGAGGTCATGTACAGACCATTTAAAACATTATCAAATGGGGAACAAACAAAGGTGTTGCTTGCTGCACTGTTTTTAAATGAGGGTCAATTTCTATTAATTGATGAACCAACAAATCACTTAGATACTGATGCACGAAAGATAGTCTCTGATTATCTAAGGAAGAAAAAAGGATTTATTTTAATTTCACATGACAGAATCTTTTTAGATGGATGCGTTGACCATATCCTATCTATAAATAGAGCAAATATTGAAGTTCAAAGTGGTAACTATTCTTCTTGGAAGTTAAATTTTGATAGACAGCAAGAGCACGAAGAGACTACAAATGAGCGTCTACAAAAAGACATAGGGAGATTAAAACAGTCTTCCAAGCGTTCAGCAAGTTGGTCTCATGATGTGGAAGCTTCAAAAAATGGAACGAGGAATTCAGGCTCTAAGTTGGATAAGGGGTTTGTAGGACATAAAGCAGCCAAGATGATGAAAAGAGCAAAAAACCTTGAATCAAGGCAACAAAAAGCTATTGAAGAAAAGTCAAAATTACTAAAAAATGTGGAGAAAACTGAGTCATTAAAATTGGAACAATTACAATTTAAATCAAATGAATTGATTACTTTGATTGATGTGTCCGTTAAGTACGATGACCAAATTGTGAATGAGTCGATTAGCTTCATAGTCGAGCAAGGTGACCGAATTGTACTTGATGGAACGAATGGGAGCGGAAAAAGTAGTATCCTAAAACTAATTCTAGGACATCCGATACAGCATACAGGCTTAGTTATTTTAGGTACAGGACTCATCATTTCCTATGTCCAACAAGATACTTCTCATTTGAAGGGATCACTATCAGACTTTATTGAACAGCACAAGATTGATGAGACCTTATTTAAATCCATCCTACGTAAGATGGACTTTGACCGCATTCAATTTGAGAAAGATATATCTCATTATTCTGGTGGCCAAAAGAAAAAACTACTTATCGCTAAAAGCTTATGTGAAAAAGCTCATATATATATATGGGACGAACCACTAAATTTTATAGATATCTATTCCCGTATGCAGATCGAAGAGCTTATTCAACAATTTAATCCCACAATGGTTATTGTTGAGCATGATAAAGCATTTCAACAAACAGTTGCAACAAAAACTATATCTATGTAGCTCAAAACGAATACTTGAAAATATAATCAGCAAATTGAGTCATTGAATTATAAAAACTTTAATGACGTGTTGAAAAAAGCCTAATTTCTCTACAATACATTGAGAAATTAGGCTTTAAATAGTAATAATAAAATTCATATACACTGAATAATTTACACGTTAGGTTTATCTGTTAATGCAGTAACAATCCTGTTCACTAAGTCTTCCGGCATCCATTCATGATTTGTATCATTCGTTTCATTTGGTCCTAAAGAATCAATAAACTTTTTAAACTTTGGAAATAAAACAATAGAAGTGATCCAATGTATCGTATGATTTATGGAGAAGAAATGAAAAACTCCTTGCTTTTCACCCTCCTGTAATATTTCTTTTAACTGTTCAAAATTACCTATGAAATACGGTTTAATCTTTTCTAATCGTGCACTTTCCTTAATAATCTCCTCATATGCCAACGATCCAATTTCAGGGTTCTCTTTTATATGTATAGTAAAAACCGTTAAATATTCTCTAAGGGCATCGATAGGATCAAATTGATTCTTCTCAAGAAAATTGGGTAGCTCATTAGCAAGGCCATATTTCTTAAATACCTCATAATATAGGTTTTCTTTCCCATTAAAATAGTAAGAAGCCATAGCAACATTCACTTTCGCTTCTTTTGCAATTTCTTGTATGCTCGTACCTTCGTAGCCACGCTCTCCAAATTTTTTCTTAGCAGCCTTTAAGATATTTTCCATCGTCTGCTCTCGAGATTTCCCCATTTCACACACCTCAAATAGTATATATTTCACTTCAAAAACCCAATAAGGACTTTGAATAGAGTATCTTTTTAATGAAATTTAATTATATATTTAAAGTGGTAACTTAACAACCGATGAGGTTCTGATTACTTTAAACAATATCCCCTTGCGTAGCATCAATAGCTTTCAACTACTTTACGCTCTTTTCTAATCGAGTGAAAGTCTGGACAAAAAACATCTAATGTTATCTTAACTTCGTGTGCAAACAAAAAAATAATAAGGACCAGACCTTATCTATAAAATAAATAAGATCTGATCCTTTCGTTACATTATACAAATTTAAAATAAACTAGCGCACTCGTATCTTGATGAAATAATTATCCATCAATCGTCCATCATTTTCTGACTAAATCTGTTTAATCTCGATGTAAGGTCCTTTAATGTTTAATTTGTTAATATCATTAGATATATTGCCTACAGTTGATTTTTCATTAAAAGTATAGACCTTTTCACCATTTACAAAGATACCCCAATTTTTATCTTCGTAACTGATACCATAACCAGCATTGCTAGACGTAGCTTTGAGTTGATTTCCATTCATTGAAAGAGATAATTTCCCTTTTCCTTTGTTAAGTTTATCATTCACGCTGTTGATACTATTCATTTGTTCTTCAAGGGCTTTTTGGTTATCAAGAGTAACTTGATGGTTTTTCCAGTCTAATTTATAGTGGTTCGTAAAGAATTCATTATATGTATCTTTATTATTTGTTCCCCACCATTTTGAACTTACCCATTCGATATTGTACTGATCTGAAATTCTACGATTTGTTATTTTTAAATCTGAAGTAGTTTCTGTTTTATCAGCAGTAATAACCGCTACTACGTTTGGAGAAAAACCATAGCCTGTTAAAGCTGGTACTGTATCTTTTGAAACAAAATTATTCGTTCCTTCATTATAACTACGTGATTTCATAAATAGTTGATTACCATAGAAAGTATTGAATGAATCACGATTATAAATTCCCCATTCTGGGAAATTAAATGATTGGAATCCTACTTTCCAATTTAATTTTTTATCTGTGTGAGTCTCTAATACCGTTTTATAATCTACTTGATCATAAGATACACTTTCTTTCCAAGCAAAGCTACCTGTGATACTTGCATCGGCATTTGGCCCTTTATCATTTACTCCTACTTTAACACTTCCACCAAGTGTATACCCTACCTCAGAAGTGACCTTTGCTGAAGTCATTGTATTAACTGGGGCAGCTTTATGGAATTGAGCACTATCACCACTTGTTATTTCTGCTTCAGTATGATAGGCTGATGGCCATTTTAAACCTGCGTTATAGTATCCGCTATTAATTGTATATTTAGCATCTATATTACTACCATCAGTGGTAACAATTGCAATCTTTTTATCTGCGTAAGGATCCTCAATAAAAGAAACTTTTACTGAATTTTTGATATTCTGCTTCATGTCATAAGTAGTTTTAAAACTATTATAGACCTTCCCACCATTTTGAAGATTTTCTACAGTTCCTTTAGAATCTGCAAATGCAGATGTTGCTTGTAAACCAAATGATCCAGACATAATAACGGACGCTACCGCAACGCATTTAGCTATTTCTTTTGCTTTTTTCATACAGACAGCCACTCCTTCTTAAACATTTAAAAGATATAAATATATTATTTCTAGTTCACAAAAATAGAGATAGATTCATAGCCATACAATATAGAAATTCATTAACTTTTATGACACTAACTAAAAACACATGTTTCACTAATCTTCCTCTCACTATTATTGATAACTATTATCAACATTATTAAAACATAAAATAACGATTTAAACAACAATTTTAAATACAAATTTAAAATTGTTGTTTAAAAAACTGCAAAAAAATTATAGAATTCTTCATTTCGAGAATTACTATATTTTCAATTACTTATTACAGCCTATATTCAGATACATTATTTCCTTTCCATTCATAATAATCTAAAATTCCTTCATAAATGGCTTCTGCTGCAATTTGTCTGCCATTTTCCGTAGATAATTTACTGTAATCAATACCATTATCTATAAACGCCAGTTCCGTCAACACAGCTGGCATGTCATTTTCTCTTATAACATGAAGGTCTCCATGTTTAACTCCTCTATCTCGTGTTTGAAGTGCCTCTACTAAACGTGTTTGAATTTTTTCCGCTAAAACACGACTTTCTTCCACATGAGGATTTGTTTTTTCGGATTTAGAAGATTTATAGTAATATGTTTCTGTCCCTTTTGCATTACCATTAAAAGCATTTGCATGTACGCTTATAAAGATATCACCCTGATTTTTCTTAGCAAATTTAACACGTTCCTGTAAAGAACTTTTTTGATCATGTCCTGGTCTATTATCAGATTGACGAGTTAATAAAACTGTAAATGGTGTATGCTTTTCAAGTAATTGTTGTAGACGTAAAGAAGTGTCTAGTACAATCTTACTTTCAGGTAATCCCTTTGTGGATTTCCCAGGATCTTCGCCACCATGTCCAGGATCAATAATGATTATTTTGCTTTCTAATGGGTTTTTTGGACGATGTTGCATCATATCTGTTTTTGCAGTAAGTTGAGCAGCTTCAGCACGTGTTATAAATCTATTTGGTTGCCAACCGTTCTCAGTACCATTAGAAATTTTCAAACCGATTAAAATATTGGCATATTTTTCTCCCCAATGGCCTTTTAAATCTTCAAATTTAACCTGCTCGTTATGATTTGGTGTGCTTTGTAGTTTATATGCATTTACTAGCATCGTAGCCATAGCAGCGCGAGTTACTTTTCCGGATGGATTGAAGATTCCATTACCCTCACCTTTAACAATACCAGCTTTTTCAGCAGCAGCAATATACGGAGTAGCCCAGTGGTTTTGTGAATCTGTAAATGATGGTTTTGCATTAGAGTCAATTTGTATATCTAAAACTTTTGTCATAATTTTTGTAGCTGAAGCTCTGTCTAATGAGTCATTTGAACCGAAAGTTCCGTCTGGATAGCCATTCAATACCTGTTTATCAACTAAATAATTAACGGATTTGTCCGCCCATGCAGGAACATCTAGGAACTTATGAGTATTTGCAAATGTATTAGATGAGTAGGATAATAAACTTCCAGCAAGAATTCCTGTAGCAATTAATTTGTATTTCAAAATGAACACCTCTATCAAGTTATTACAATTTGGTAAATATATCATTTATAATTAATCTTTAAATAATACGACCTTGAATAAAGAATAGATTAATTCGTTTATATTAATATATAACGGATAATGAATTTTAAATCGAACTATTACTCTAAAAATAATCCTCGGACATACACTTATAGATAGAGATTATTAAATATACTCACCAACATCGTGTAACCAGTATAGTTACTTATACATACGAGTGTCAATTAAAATAACCTTACAATTTTGTAAGATAACCACCTTAATAGTAAACCAAGTAATTATTAAATATTATAAATAGTTACTAGATATAATAAAATAACAATCTTAAATTTTGAACAAAGACTAATTATTTTAATAGGAAAATAACTTATAACCACCGCATTTTCAACAATGCTTTTGAATCCTACTTTACTCTATAATTCTCTGTTATATCCCAACGTGAATGCTCCTATAATATAGGCGATTGCTGCAATGAATACTAGTATTTCCTCAAAAAAAATCTCTAGAAGCCACCTAAAGTAGCCTTTATTAATACACTCACACAATCCATCTTTTCACTCCCTTAAGACATCCTCAAATTTTACAAGGACTGAAAAAAGAAGAGGGATACCTTCCCTCTTCACCAAAAAAATTAAAAAACACCTTAATTTATATCCCCTGCCTTTTACAATCTCACGTCTATTGATAGCCAGTTTAATTCTTCAATTCTATTTTCATAGATTCATGTATTCTTCTAAAGTCTGCTTTTGTTTATATATATTTTCAGCAATATCTCCTACATAGCGAATATGCCAAGGTTCATATGCATAACCTGTAATACTTTCCTTTCCCTTAGGATAACGAATGATAAACCCTGCGCGATGCGCGTTTTCTTTCAGCCATTTTCCTTCCTTCGTATTAGCAAAGGATAACTCTAGTTCATTGTTCGCACTTTTAGAAGAAACGTCCATTGTTAACCCTGTTTGATGTTCGCTATGTCCTGGTTTTGCCGAGAAGCGATCCGTATGCTCTTGTCCTTTTCTTTTCACATTGTTTGTATACAATCGTTGTTGATAGTCATAGGAACGAAATCCCGAAACAGCATTTAACTGAATCCCCTCCTGCTTTGCTAAATCAAATAACTTTTCCAGTGCTTCTGCCGCCTCTTTACGGAGGTGGCTCTTTTCTACCGTTCCACTAAATGAGAATGGTACATTTGGTACAACTAAATCCTCTGGTTTATAGTCTTCGGGTAATCCATATTCCTTATTAACTACAGCCTGTATACTAGCAAAAGAACTTTCATTGTATTTTGATTGCCCTTTTCCTCTACTATCTTTCTCTTTATTTATGGAGTTTTCACGAGATTCATAGTTCGTCTTATCTGGTTCTTTACCAATAGATTGATTGGTGTAAATTATAAAGATACCTAACATCATAATTACACAAATGAAAATTCCTACTAATTTAAGTCTCATTATTCATTTCCTTCCTGCAACTCTTACTATTTCTCGTTCATAATATCTCAACCATATCAAATTCATATTAATTTGAAGTGAACTTTTGTTCTTACCATATTTCTTAATAGAAAGACTGTATATCCTTCTATTTGTTTGACATCATTAAGATGCTCACAAATATAAATAAATTCTATTCCTACATATAGATAAAAAATCTAAAAATTTATATAATAAGATTAGAAGTGTAGCGTATTATTATTGAAGGGTCTTGGTATAATGCTAGGCATTAATGTAAAAAAAACAAATGAAGAGTTAATTATTTCATGGCAATTGGCGGAGATTACAATTCCATTACGTGATGTGATTGAGATTACCGAAGATGCTACCTATGCTGGTGTTGAAGAAGTAGATGTCATACGTATTGGAACAGCTTATGGGACAACAGACCGTATTTTAATTAAAACAGTAAAACAAAATTATGTATTATTTACTACAAATAAATTTGCTATTTTAAATACCATTCACGCTTGAATATAGGAGTCTTCTTGGCTAAAATGATAAAAATAAGCACATCTTGTTATAAAAACAGATGTGCTTATTTTTTAATTTCTATGCATTTTTACGTTTTAAGAAAATCACTCCACCAACAATTAACAGTAATGCGCCTGCAGCCATAGAGATCCAACTTGTAAGATTAGTACCTGTTTGCGGTAACCATCCAATTTTAGATTGAATTTCTTGCTTAGGTTGTGGTTGTTCTTTTACTTGCTCGTTAGGCTGCTCTGGTGTTGGAGTATTTTTATCTGAATTTGGCTGTTCTGGTTTAGGTTGTTCCGGCTTTACCTCTTTAAATTTCACTGTTTGTCCCTTATCTTCAATTTCAGCGTGAATAGCTACTAATATATTATCTTGATACAGTTCTTCAAACACGACTACTTCTTTACCTTGTAATGCAGAAGCATTAAATGTGAAATCTAGTGTGATAGAACCATTCTTCTCTTTAGCAATAAACTTAGATTCTACTGTTACTTCTTTACCATCAACTAATAATGGCTTGTTTGTTGCTTTATCCATCAGTTTACCTTTTACAACATACTCTTTACCCACGATTAAGTCTTTGTATTCCACTGTATCTTGGATTGTTACAGATTTAGAAGCGTCTAACTCTTTAGAACCATCAGCTTTGTTTGTTGCTGTCGTTTTAATAGAAGGTTCTACAAATCGAACTGTTTGACCTATATCGTTAATGTCAGCATGTGTTGCAATTACTTGACCTTCATATAATAAGTCTTCAAACACGACTACTTCTCTTCCTTGCTGTTCAGCACCAACAAAAGTAAAGTCTAATGTTACAAGACCGTTCTTTTCTTTTGCAGTAAACTTCGTTTCAGCTGTTACTTCTTTTCCATCAATTAATAATGGTTTGTTAATAGCTTTGTTCATTAGTTTACCTTTTACAGTGTACTCTTTACCTACAACTAAGTTAGTATACTCCACTTTGTCTTGAATAGTGATGGAATCCTTTGAATGAATCTCTTTTCCACCATCAGCTTTGTTTGTTGCTGTCGTTTTTACTGATGGCTTAACGAACTTAACTGTTTGACCTTTATCATTGATATCAGCATGTGTTGTAACAGTTTTTCCTTCTTTCAATAACTCTTCGAATACTACTACCTCTTTTTCTTCTAAACCAGTTGCATCAAATGTGAAGTCTAATGTAATAGAGCCATTTGCTTCTTTTGGTGTAAACTTCGTTTCAGCTGTTACTTCTTTACCATTTACAACTAATGGTTTATTAGTCTCTTTATTCATTAATTTACCTTTTAAAGTGTATTCTTTACCTACTTGTAGGTCTTTGTATTCCACTTTATCTTGGATTGTTACAGACTTAGACGTGTGCATTTCTTTTGTACCATCTGTTTTATCAGTAGCTGTTGTTTTTATTGAAGGAATCTTTTCATCTTTGACAATGTGTTTAATGATTTGACCATTCTCTTTAATTTCAAAAAAGAACGTTTCTTCATTTAATACATAACCTTTTGGCGCAACAGTTTCTTTATATGTGTATTTTCCAAATGGTAATTTTTCAAATTTAGCGATTCCTTTATCGTCTGTTTTTCCTTTTACTACTTCTTTTCCTGCTTCGTTATAAATCGTAAATTCTGCATTTGGAAGCTTGTTATTTCCATCAGCTACATCTACCTTTGTAATTTCTAGATCACCTTTGATAAGATGATTAACTGCCAATAACTCAATAATCTTCCCATGTTCCTTTATTTCGAACATAATTGGTTCTTTAACAAGAACGTAACCATGTGGAGAAGCCTTTTCTACAAATGAATATTTACCATACGCTAAATCTTTGACGTTAATCTCGCCATTTTTATCTGTCTTATATTCCCCAACTACTTTTCCACTTTCATCTTTCAATTCAAATACTGCACCTTCTAATTTTTTGCTAATATCTTCATTATCTACTTTTAGTAATTTTACACTACCTTTCACTTCGGTATTTTCCACTGTAAAAGTAAGTGTTTTATTGTGCTCTTTAATTTCAAAAGGATACTTTGTTTTATTTCCAATATATCCATTAGGTGTTTTTGTCTCTAAGAAATAATACTTACCATACGTAAGACCTTCAACGTTTGCAATTCCATTTTCTTTTGTTACTACTTTTTGCACTTCTTTTCCATCTTCAGTAAAGACTGTGAATTCAACATTTGGTAAAACCTTTCCTGAATCACTGAGCTTTTTAATTTCGATGTTACCTTTTACTTTGTTATTTACTATTTGGACAGCTCCTGTTTCTCCTGTCTTAACTTCAATAGTTTGTGGTTTATCATCTGAAACATAGCCTGTTGGTGCTTTAATTTCTTTTAATGTGTAAGTACCAATTGGTAAGTTGTTTAATTCTGCCATACCATCAGCACCAGTCGTGATTTTTCCAACTGATTTATTATTTGCATTAAAGACCTCAAATACTGCACCCGCTAAAACTTCTCCATTTTCTCCAACCTTTTTAATTTTTAAAGAACCAGCTGCTTCCCAATTTACTGCAAGATCACTACTAAGCTTTTCTTCATTTCTTTCTAATAGTACTGTAGCATTCTGAACAGTATCCGTACCACGGTAAGCAATTGCTTGAACTTTAGTTAAATTAGCAGCAACACTTAAATTAAATTCACCCGTTTTTGTATTCTTAGGAATTTGGATACGAAATTTTTCTCCAACTGAAAGCTGATCTTTCACTTCTCCATTTTCACTTACAATTCTAACTCCATTAGGTGCATTTTTCGCTACTACCTTATAAGAACCACTCTTAGCATTTGTTTGTACTGAATATAGATTTGTTTCGAAGAATTCACCCTTTAATTCTGCTTTTTGCTTTTCAGCAGGAATCACATTCATAAAAACATCTTGAGTCTCTTCACTATTATTAGCATTACTAATAATAGCCTTAGCTGCTTTTTCAACATTTTTATTCTCATGTTTTAATTCATTTACATCGAGTTGACCTAATGCATTCCAAACCGCAAGTTGCGTTGCATAATGCGCTTCATTCTTATTAGCTACTCCCAGCTGTTCAGCACTTTTTTGCGGGAAACCATTTAATAAGACTCTATATACTACATTATCTGTTTTCCCCATTTCAGGAAGATCTTCACCATTTGGTGATTTTAATCCAAGGGTTAAGCAATAAGCAATTTGACCACTTGAATTTTTAATCATTTCAGTGCGAATGTACTTACCTAGACTATTACTATAACTCCAGTCCATTGAATATTTCTCATGCGTCATAACCTCTGCACTAGCCCTAGGTAAAAATACATTAAGGAATAATGCCAGTACTGATAATAATGTAAAAACTCTTATAATGACTCTCTTACCCAATTTTGTAACCTCCCTAGAATAAATTAATCCGAGTATATATCGCAATATCTAAAACATTCACGATCGACCCGATTATCATTATAAAACAATAAATTACAAATATTAAATAATTTTAATTAAATAGTCAAAAAATTTACACATTTTATTGTTTATCAAGTTTTTTAACGAATTTACTATATACAAATTCTAAAACACGCCTACAATTTAAAAAACAAATATGTATGTTAAATATATAAATAGCAATTCCTTTACTCCAGTTATTAAGCTTTCCCCCTATTAAAAATATCCTCTTCATTTTCTTGTTAACCTGAGTAACTTATACACCTCTTTTAATCTATTACACTCCTCCATTTAAATATAAAGGTGACTTCTCGTTCAAAGAATAAAGTGAAACTTTAATCCTCCCGATTCCCATCTAACTTCTTTGCTTTCATTGAATTTTTGGGCGGGAGTCTTACTGCCCCAAAATAGCGGGATACATTATGCAATATTGCATTTGATAATCATTTTCATTGTAACTATAATGATTACAGGATTACTATTAATCCAATATTCTACATGGAGGTTTTATTATGTTTAAAAAAATTATTGTATCTTCTATGGCGCTTACTATGTTCGGTGGAGCTGCAACTATGCTAGAGGCACCTACTGCTCAAGCAGCTTCTTATAACTCAACGTCATCCTCTTACTTTGATGTCACTCCTGAAGAGGCCGTGGCTTTCTATCAATCTCAAGACTATAAAAAATTAAAAGTATTTTTGGATGACTTTGAAGCAAGAAACCCTTATACTCCAGGTGGAGGCTACGCTCAAGGGAGTGTACGTATGCAAAAATTCAACGATGCTCTTAGAGATGCTAAATTAACAAATGTCTACCAAGAATTTATTAGAATCTCATACTACAATCATTATCCAGAACCAAAATAATAACAACGGATTAAATGTTTATTATTTCTATAACTTAGCCTAATTTTAAATGTATAACCTAAAAATAATTACTAAAAACCACTCATATAAGAGTGGTTTTTCTATTTCCCCATATAATTTAGCGGAATGTTACATCATCTTTATTTTGATATCTTTTATAGTAGACATTCTCTCGTTGACACAATCTAGTAGGTTAGCAATGGAAATATCAAAATGTATTTATAATTGTTTTCTGTTTAATAGCAAAACACGAACACCCTCTCACAATTAGATAAGGTGCTCGTTTTCATTTTTATCGGTAATTCTCAATTCAATTTAGCTTCTTTCCAATAAGTAAAGATTAAATTAACTTAAAAGCAAAGCGTTTTAAATTTAATTCATAGATCTTACTGAAACTTGGAATTGCCCCTTAGAACCATCATCATTTGAAACGTAAATTTTATATGTTCCATTCGGTAATGGAGATAAAGCATTCCGTACATTTGTAACATTAATTTGTTGTTCTCCAGGTTTTATATAACCACCAACAATTAGCTCTGTATTTGGACCTTTTACACTATATCCCATTGTATTTTGACCATTATTTTTCATAGAGAAGCTTAAGTCAGTACTCCCATCATATACGAAAGAAGTTTCAGCCTCGCCACTATAATCCATTGTTTGGGTTAATAATAAGTCTGCAGAAACATGTTCAACTACATGAATTGGATCATTCGTTTTGTGTACTTCTTCAGCATAAGTATTATTCCCTAACACACCAAGTGTTAATGCTGAAACTACTCCACAACTAAGCACTAGTTTATTTAACTTCATTTTAAGTTCCCCCTTGATGTTTGTATTCTATTACCATCATACATCCTTTTCCAAGTGCGTTTTTATGTAATAATTCATATCTATAAACCTATATATCTTAACTCTTCACCTTAATAGTTATTGAGAAACCCACATAGATAAAGTTACAATATTACGCTTCATAAAAAACATGTAAATTTTAAATTCTTTTTCTAACAAAGTTTTATACGAGTAAGTACTAAAATACTCACATAAATAGCATTTCTATTTCAGATAAAATGTACTAATAAAATTTTTCTAAAATTTCACTTTGTAATTTGATATATTCCATGTTAATATAACGAAGGCTACAAACAGGAGTCACCACGCATATCATTTTCACAGAATATTCATACTTAAAAACCTTATTTTATCAGTAACTCAATCCAAATTTTACCTATACAAAAGTTAGTTTATAATTTCATATGTACATAAATTTAAATAGATTTTTTCTATTATCCTTATCAATTTTAATACGAGTAATATAACAGCATGTTTTTCAAGTACCCTTCCTTTTTTAGATAAAAAGTCTACTAATACTAAACATCTATGTCCAACTCATACATAATTCTACTTACAAACTATCGGAGATGCAAAACTATGGGAATTTCTACTCTTTTATTAAATACCTTTATTATAATAATTTGTATCCTTAGCTATCACGTATTTTGGCTAGAGTTTAAAGAAAAAACAACATGTAATAATATATTATTTTCTATCCTTTCCTCCATTGCTATTATTTTTTGTATGACTTTTCCTTTTCATTTACATGTGGGATTTATTTATGATTTACGTTTTATTCCTATAATATTAGTTTTTCTATATGGAAATACAAAAAACATTGTTTTTATAGGAATTTTATATCTTTCTTATCGGTTTTACTTAGGCGGAAATGGCGTTCTTCCATCATTTATTATCTTCACTATTATTTTTGGTATAACAATGCTCTTTCGTTACTTATTACCTATGTATGTTAAAGAAAAAAAAGTATTATTAAGCTTACTCCTTATTTTAGTATGTACAACTTCACTTTCTATTTGCGGTGTTGTAACTCAAATACATACAGGAGGGAAAATAGACTCTACTCTCATAGAATTTTTATTAAATTACATAATCATTAATATTTTCACAGTATTATTATCAGTTTATTTAATAGAGGGAATGATCGAGAAATATAAAATGAAAGAAAAGCTACAACGGGCTGAAAAATTTTATATAGCTAGCGAACTAGCAGCGTCAATTGCACACGAAATCCACAATCCACTAACCACGGTACATGGATTCACTCAATTATTAAATGAAAAACATGCCTCTAAGCTATCTCAGGATCAATACTTAGAAATCATGTTAATTGAAATGCAGCAAATACAATCTACTATTAATAACTATTTATCTTTAACCAAACCACAGAACACCCTAAAAGAGAAAATAGATATTAATTACATTTTAAATCAGGTGAAAGATACTATTTCACCACTCGCTCTATCATACAAAGTTGAAATCAAACAAAATAGTACAGATTCCTTTTATATAAATGGGGACCCCGAAAAATTCAAACTCTGTCTAAACAACATCATCCAAAACGGAATTGAGGCTATGAAAAATGGTGGATTATTACAAATAAATATACGAAAAGTAAAAGGAAATATCATAATTGATATTATTGATTCAGGAATTGGGATGTCATCTCAACAAATAAAACGAATTGCTTTGCCATTCTATTCAACAACAGAAAAAGGAACTGGACTTGGTACTATGATTGCTTATAGTATTATTAAAGAATTAAACGGAGATATAGAGATAGAGAGTAACTTAGGTAAAGGGACACGCTTTTCTATTAGTATCCCTTACTAATGCGATAAAAATTTTCTGTTTAGTTAATTAAAAATAATAAGGATCAGAGCTTATCTATTGTTACAGATATACTCTGATCCTTTAGTTTAATTCAATTAAAAACACTTAATATTTATAACTTTTCTTACATCGTGATGAAATACTAGTTCATCGACTTTATCTCATTTACTGATTAGATTTGTTTAATGTAAATATAACATCTCTCGGCACTTAATTTGTTATTATCATTATAGACATTTCCTACAATTGTTTTTCCATTAAAGTACAGACCTTATGCCATTCATTGAAAAAGACAACCCCCTTTTTACTACTTTACTTCCACCCTATAATTCCCTGTTCCACCACGATACTGATACACATGTAAATAATACTTCCCTGGATACGTGTAGTAACTACCTACTAGTTTATTCCCTTGTTGCTGAGCATACGTAACATAATTATTTAAATCTGCTTCAGAATAAAGTACCCAGTTCATTCCGATATTATTTTCATTCGTTACGTTAATTTGAAGGTTTTTAGCAGTCTCCACATTAATTTCAAAGAAATCACTTGTATCGCCATTTCCTAAACTAGCACGTAAAACTTGATTTAACTGCAGTTTGTTTGCTGTTTGGAATGAGTTATTCGGTTCTTTTTCTACACTGTTATCTTCTTTCTTTTGAACAGTTACAGTCGCTGTAGCAGTATTAGTTGCTCCTTTATCGTCTGTTACCGTTAATTTCGTTGTATACGTTCCTTCTTTTGTATATACGTGAGTTGGATTTTGCTCATTACTTACTGCTCCATCACCAAACTCCCATTTATACGAAGTAATTTTCCCGTCTTCATCTTTTGATCCGTCGCTTTTAAATGAAATTGCTTCATTTACATTTCCACTATACGGACCGTTTATAACTGCAACTGGTGCTTTATTCTCTGCACCTTCTTCTGTATTAATACCGTGGAACACAACATCATATTCAAATTGTCCTGATGCATTCACGCGATAATTTACGAAGTATGCTGTTACTGTTTTATAGCCTGTCCATTCCTTTGCACTTAAACGTTTTAACGTATCATTAACGTTTTGTGTAATTGTTTTCCAATCCTCATATTCTCCTTTTGCTTCGGTTCCTGTATATGTACCTTGTAGTGTGAATGTATTAAAGAACTGTGATTTATTTTTCTTCACTGATACATTTTTCAATTTTGCTTCCGCCGTTATTTCTGCCGCAATATCTGAAACTGGCTTTGATGCATGATTCGCTAAATAATCGTCTGATACTAATGGCACATTATATTTCTCACGATTATCAACTAGCATTTGCATATAGTCTTGATATTCTTTATTTAAATTCACATCTTTACTTAATGTAGAGCGATATGCATCATATGCTGTTACATCATTTTTCCTAATAAGATCATGTATTTTATCGAACATATCATATCTCTTATTGTACATATAAGATTGTAAAGCAAAGGAATAATTATAGAAATCCCACGTTCCATACTTTGCATTTAACGTTCGCTCTGCCGTATAACGCTCTGCTGGGTTTGAAGATAATCCTCCTATAATACTCTTTCTCGGTACAACATTATCCGTTCTCGTTGCCCCTGCAAAAAATTCAGCATTCCCTTCTTCAAACCAAGATAATCTTTCATTTTCATATATTTTCCCTTGTCCCCATAACCCTGGTACTTCATATCTACCTTGTAAATAATGCGTGAACTCGTGTCTGAATAATTCTTCTAAACTATAAATACTTTCTTCTGGCGTACGCTCATAAGTAAAGAACGTACCTGTTCCTTCCATATAAAGACCACCGTTATTCGTTTCATAACCGTACAATTGACGATTAAATTGATATTCTGCTGGGCTATTATAAATAACCATCGTTAGTACATCATCAGGATTTCCTTTTTCTAAAGGTTGATCACTTTCAACCGTACGATGGAATTGTGCCTTCACTTCTTTTGCCGCCCAATATAAACGTTTTACTTTTTCTTCTGTCACTTTATCTCCAGCTTTTAAAACAATTGCCCCATCATCAAACGTATACGTTTTTGGCAAATATTTTTTCTTTCCATCTTCTCTTATTTGATCTAAATTCACCACTTTACCATTTGCATCTTTTCCGCCATAATTCGTTGCGATTTGCTCAGCAGCTACGAAATATTGCTCCCCTAAATACGGATAAATTTTCATCGCATCTGTTACAACTTGTAACCCTTTCGTTCCTGTACTATGGAACGTACCAAGTCTACCTGTATAATAAATGCCATTATTAATAAGCCAACCGTTTTTTGCTGTAATCGTTCCCATTAATGCAAAACGACTTAGTTCATTAATATAACTATCTATTTTCTGATACCATACTGTATCTTTCGGTGCTTTCCTCGTATCGTACAAATACGATTGAATGTCGTAATCAACACCTTGCATAATATCGTAAATAGCATTTCCAGCTGAAAGATTATCTACTAATGTAGAAAAATTATCATTATATTGTTTGAAAATTTTCGCAGCTGATGTTATCGTTTCCACATCACTCGAAGCGTTTCCTATTAACTTTCCGTATGATGATACCACTCTATTTTGCTCTAATGTACCCAGCTTGAAATTTGAATTGTTAGCTATCGCTTTTAATGCAGGTAAGCATTTATCATGATAACTCCGTTCATTTAATTTACTAAGTTCCGAATTATAAAATCCTAAATAAAATCCTGAACGTAATACCTCCACTAATGTCTCAATCCCTTTTGAATCATCCTTCGTATAGGCTTGTCCTTGCTGCTTCAATTTATCAATAATCGCCTGCATCCTACTATCATTTTGATAGAATGCTAGACTGTCTGTATTAAACTGAAATAGCCCCGTAATTTGCTCCCAATCAATTGTTACAAGTAAATCTACTAACTGCTGATTGCTTAATTGATTTAATTCAGCAATTGTATAAGTTTTCGCTACAGCTAATTGCTTACTTTCTTTTTTCACCTCAGGTGGTCTTTGTGATAAATCGGCAAATTGTAGCCTTTTCTCAAAAGACTTGCTTTCGAGCACTTTCGATGAATGAGCTAATTCTTGTACTGGTAGTTGTACACCGACTGGCTCCATTTTGAGCACATTTCGATAAGAAACTTGCTCTCCCTTAGTATCTTCTGCCAAACTGCCCCCTTGAAAACTCCCTAACATTAAACTAGCAAAACTTACCCCTACTAACATTTTCTTTGAATAGCCTTTCATACTCTCCCCTACCTTACATTTTTAGTGTCCTGCTCCATTATTTTACTATTTTTACTTTTTGTCCTGTATTGAGAAAAAATAAGGTAACGTTCACACATATATTCATTTCATGTAAAATTAACGCTTGACTTTCCGTGCATTTTAGATCAAAAAAAGATAGATAATAGCAAAATTCCTGCTACATCTATCCTCGTTTTCAACACTATGATTTTAACTTTATAAACGTAACTTCCGGTAATGTTTGCATATGCTGAATAAACTCATTCTTTTCTTCTGACGATATATTTTTCAGTTGCATCCCTACCTTATAAACAGTTTCTGTACCTTGTTGTGAAGCTTCCACCTCATATGAGAGTATTGGGATGCCTTTCACTTGTAGTGTTTCTAATATTTGTTGTATCGCTTCATGTTTATTTACAAACATTTGCACTGTTATATTTTGTGGAAATAAAAATTGCACCTTAAAAATACGACTTACAATTTCTAAACCAATTAAAACGAGAATCGTCGCTCCAATGCCTACTACATACATTCCCGCTCCAATTGCTAATCCTATGCCGGCAGTAGCCCATAAACCAGCCGCGGTCGTTAATCCTTTCACCGCCTGTTTTTGAATAATAATTGTGCCTGCACCTAAAAAGCCAACTCCACTAACGACTTGTGCTGCAATACGACTTGGGTCTAGAGACATATGCTCTTCAAACACAATATCTGAAAAGGCATATTTCGAAACAACCATTATTAACGCACTTCCTACCGCTACGAGGAAATGAGTCTTTAATCCAGCTTCTTTCGATCGAATTTCTCTTTCAATACCAATCATTGCTCCTAACAAGCCAGCAACACCGATTCGTATAATAAAATCAAAATCTACACTCACGGGCACTTCCCCCTTTCATTCATTATAGATAGATAAAACAAAAATTATCACAAACATCCATTTATCGATACGAAAGAATACCACTAAAATAAACTTAATACTCCGACCGTTTTATGTTAATATTTTAAATATTAACATAAAATAAATAACTTCTAATTTTAAACCTCCACTAATTTTCTAAAAAAACAAAGGTGAATTACATGAAATTAGGTTGAGAAATTTTAGAAAACGCTTTCATTTTGTGTCATAATTTTTTATAAAAACTACATAACTAAAGGAGCTTACTAACAATGAACGTCTCGTTACTTACACCTACTACTGATTTACAAGAAGAATACTTAGATTTCTATAACGAATGGAAAGATAGCGATGAAACAATGATCCCGTGGGTTATCTCAAAAAATCCTGCCAACTTCCCAGCTATGGTTCAAGAACTTCTCGATGCGCATAACGGAATAAATATCCCTGAAACTTGGGTACCAGACTCTACATATTGGCTTGTTACAGATGAAAATAAAATTGTGGGAGCTGTTAATATACGTCATAGTTTAACTGAACATCTATTTAACGCTGGCGGTCATATCGGTTATGGCATTCGCCCTTCTGAAAGAAGAAAAGGTTATGCTACGAAGTTACTAGCATTATCATTAGAAAAAACGAAGGAATTAGACATCACGAAAGTACTTGTCGTTTGCGACGCAGTAAATACCGCTTCTGAAAAAACGATTTTACATAACGGCGGGATTCGTGATGATGATTTCACTGAGGAAGATGGAAATGTAGTAAGAAGATTTTGGATTGAGCTATGAATGATCACAAAGAAGCTAGAAAGTGATTAAACACTTTCTCGCTTATTTTACACTGCTTCTATTTCAAACTGCACTGTAATACCACTTGGATCTACTACCGCAAACCCATTTGTAGTTTTATTTATTTCATGTTGTTTTTCTATTAATCTTTCTTTCACTTCATCTAATGCTTCTTTATGCGGTAGTACAATCGCATATACCTTTAGTCCAGTTGCATGTACTGGCGGGTGTGGATTGTTTACTCCGTTCCACGTATTTGCACCAATATGGTGATGATATCCCCCTGCTGAAATAAATAAGCAATCCTCTTCACGCTGTTGTACTTCAAAACCTACTGTTTTCACATAAAATTCATGTGATTTCTCTACATCAGCTATTCTTAAATGTACGTGCCCAACGACAGTATTAGCAGGCAAACCATCAAACTCATAATCAACGAATGTTGCCAATTCTTTTAAATCAAGTGGTGTACTTTCTCCTGGTCCTTCTCCCCATTGATCGCGCGGTCGGTCTGCATAAATTTCAATACCATTCCCCTCTAAATCTTGCAAATAAAAAGCTTCGCTATATGTATGATCACTTGCACTATTAAACCTTGAAATTGGTAAAATTTCATTTGAATATGTATAACGCCCTTCTTGCTCAGCCGGGCTGTCAACTACATTCTTATTACGAAGAACCCCAAATAGCGCAGAAGCAAAAGCTTCACGAGTCGGAACTAAAAAGGCTACATGATATATACCAGTCGTACGCGGTTCTTGCAGTACCCCGTCCTCTAACTTTTCAAGAACAAGTAACGCGTTCTTTCCACCTTTTCCAGATAAATATGCTTTATTCCCCTCTTGCTTAATTACCTCTAATCCTACAACATTCTCATAAAAAGCAATTTGACGCTCTAAATCTTTCACTTTAAATTCAACATGACCAATACGTGTTTTCGGATGAATTTGTACCATGAATAACTTCATCTCCTTATCCCTATATTTTCCCATTACATATAACCGTTACTATGAAGGATACAACTAAAATCATCCTATGTAAATAAGAAAAGTCAGAATTTACATGCATTTTTATTTTCATAATAAAAAGCCACCTTTTCTAACTTTTAGAAAAGGTGGCTTTTTAACTCTTATCTCATTTTATGTACTTCAGCAACTAGCTTTCCACCCTGAATGCCCATATAAAGCTTCACAGGTGCATCATTCGTATTTTCAAATACTAAATCTAAATATGGATATGCAATTGTAGCATCTCTTCCTTGTGGAACATAACCTACCGTTTTAGAATGTGTAGTTCTCTCCACCATTTTCAGGCCAGCTTGATCTGCTGCATTGTATAAAGTTGAAGATGTTTGACAAACACCACCGCCATATCCATCTACTAATTTACCATCAACTATTTCTTTCCCTAATTGATATCCTTTATCTGGTGTCGTATCACCGATTAATGAATTAAAAGAGAAACGATCTCCTTTTGCTAACACAACTCCATTTATGCTCGCTGCTGACAAACGAATATTCTCAATACGGCCACCTGTTGAACCACCTAAGTTCGTTTCATATCTACCAATTACCGTACCATTTCCTTGCGCATCACTTAATGTTGCGACTGGTTTTTTCTCCACAATCGGCAACTGATACGTAGCATCCCACATACCAACGTTTAACAATTTATCTACTAATTCTTTTTCCATTAATTCATAAGAAGGTTTTCCTTCTTGCCAACTTCCATCAGGTGCTATACGTGAAGGAACCATTTTTTTGTCGACGCTTTTTCCAACCTCACCAACAACCTTTGTTACAGACTTTTTAAATTTTGCTTCATCTTCAAAATAGCCTAAACCAGATAAATCTAATTTTTTCACTTCAGTACCAGTTCGACCATCAACTAAACTAATAGTATCTTGCACTTCTGCTTTAGCCTCTACAGTGTGCCCACCAATATCACTTACCAATGCAACATCACTTACTTTTGCACCACAGCCACTCACTACAGCTACACATAACACCCCAACTAATATACCCTTTACTTTACGGAACAATATACTCTCTCCCTTTCCCCAACATCACTATTATGTATTTATTTCATTTTTATGTATGTTTTGTTACAATCATTTTACAATATGTTTATAAAATGTTACAAGTTATTTTTCACTCTATATAAATTACTCTTTTCTTTTATAAATGTCTATACATATTTACATAAAAGTTTGAGTTTGATAGAATTGTAACTTTTATGTAAACTCTCTCTTTTATCCAGTATATACCAT
Source organism: Bacillus sp. ME78 (assembly GCF_903970865.1). Classification (NCBI taxonomy): domain Bacteria; kingdom Bacillati; phylum Bacillota; class Bacilli; order Caryophanales; family Bacillaceae; genus Bacillus; species Bacillus sp. ME78. The sequence goes on along the minus strand of NZ_CAJCKK010000013.1, from coordinate 57,402 downwards.
CAAGCAAAAGAAATACAAATCAAAAACCCTCAAGCTATTTTTTATAAAGTGAAACTTTAATCAGTGGGGTCTTACTGCCCGTTAATGCGGGATAAAGAAAAATCCCGTCAACATAAATAGGTATTTGCCGTGCCACCGCTCCGCTTTTGCACATACATTATGGTGAATTCAACCTATTTTAAAGAAATGGAGGATGTTATTATGTATCCCTACAATCCATATGATCCATATAATCAATATGCGTACCAACAACCACAGTATGACTTACAAGCACAATATCAATCTTATATAGATCAAGCAGAGCAAACGAATCCATATGACCAAAATAGACAATTCCAACTTCCAATCTCTTTTCCTGGCACTGGAAATCGTCAATTAGAAAGACGCGTAAATGAGCTTGAACAAAGAGTACGTCAACTAGAAAATACAGTTGAGCGCCATACACGTAGACTAAACCGCTTAAACCAACGTTTACGTACAGTAGAAAACAGACTAAACATTCCATTCGCAGCATTAGAAGACGGATTTTAATCGAGAAAATAAAAATTATATAAGGAAGGGGCTCCCCCTTCCTTATATAAATTGACGAAAGTTTTTTCCATCTCTATACTGATAAGAGTTAATGAAATGAAACAAGGTGATAAATATGGATTTTGAAATAAATTATCTTTCCTTTTATGTTGTACAAGTAGAAGGAAAAGGTGAAGCAGTTGATAAACGCTACAAACATTTTCAAACTTTAGACGCTGAAGAATATGAAGATAGCTCCTTAAAAGAATTTTTGAATGGTGAGTTATTAAAAATATCGAAGCGAAAAGTAGAACGTCATGCAAAAACAGAACAAGCCCCAACAAAAATTGGTCGCTTTATTGTAGAGGAAGGGCACGAACTTGATTCAAACCCTCATTACAACCTTTTTAATCGTATTCGCTTTGCAGAAACAAAGGACAACTTTAAAGATATGAGCGAACCTCTCGTTTATACATATCTTGACACAAGCGCTGTACGCGGTGGTGTATTTTTAATTGCTCAGGCAAAACTACGCAAATACTTTGATGATCCATTTGTATTCGTAATGAAATGCGACTTCGAACCAAAGGTTGCTTCTATTTCTGATGAATCAACACTGATTCGTAACGTTGAAATGGCCATCACAACAAAGAATATGAAATCTATCCAATACCCATACATGCCTGAAGAAGGTATGGTTGAAGTAGGCGAACTAAAAATACACCAAGCATCACATGCCCGCTACTTTGAAGACTTCTTAAAATTCGTCGAATATGAACGCTCTATGCCTGAAATTATGAAAACACAAGTAATGGACATGGTATACGACCAAATTGAAGATGTATTTGAAGAAGGTACGGAAGAACGCGAACAATTCGACCAAGCGATGGAAGTATGGGCTGCCAGTCCGAAACGCGAAATTATGGAACAATTTTCAACCGAAGAAGTAATGGAAGCAACTGCCCAAATCGTCGAGCATGCTCCTGAAGTGGAATTAAAACTAAAAGCAGATCATATCTCTGTGAAGGCTTTGCTTGCTGATTTCGGGGATCAAATACATATTGCAAAGGTAAATGATCGATACGTATTAATGATTGAGGCTGATACACTTACATTTGAGAAGGGCTTCTCTCCGATTGAGTTTCTGAAGCCAGATGAGCTGCAGGATGTGATTGAGCGGATTGAGAATAAGCAGCAGTATAGCTATAGTCCAGAAGGAATTGAATAGAACAACTGCAAAAGATCCTACCTCTATAAAAGAGGTAGGATCTTTCACATTAATCACGTATTTTCCTATTGCTATCATAAGACAACTTTCTAACGCTATATATTTGATTTAAGGAGGTAAATACATATGATCATTTACCATAGTCCTCATTCTTTAACTGAAATTAGCATGATTCCTATTGAAAAAATAAATCTATTGTATAATCCACACATTACAAAGTCTTATTCTAAAAAAATGAACAGTACTATTGAGTATCTTGATATATTTGATTTACTCTTACCAGTCGAAAAGCATCCTCTAAAAGATGAATACATTTTAGTTGGAAAATACGATTGTTACAATTTCATAACTAATAATCCACATATAAAACAAATCCCCTGTATTATTGAAGATTTTACAGAAAAACCTTCACAATACCTCAAAATACTTCGTAGACTTCATAACAAAGGCGATTCTAATAAAACCAATAGACAATTTATTTTAAATAAACTTGAGGAAAATCATTTCCCTCTATTACAAATTTTAAAGCAGACAGGTTTTACTAAAAATGATTTACGGGATTACAATTATAAAGTAACCGTTCCAAAAAACTACATAAACAGCCATACCACTGAAAAAACTATGAATTGGATTAGTGATTTAAAGTTAAAAAGTAATACTAAACAATTTTTATATAAATGCGCAGGTCTTCCAATAGGAAATCATAAAAGGTTAACTGAAGAGAAGAAAAAATTCCTACAACATTTCTTTGCACATGCAAAAGGATTTGAAAAATTAACTACTCCTCAACAGATTAACATTCTAACTAACGCCCTAAATTTCAAAGCAATAATGACTGCTCAATTACAGCAACAAATTAATCGCTATTTAATACGATGAATTTTAATTTATGTAGCTAGAAATAGAGGAGAATATCATTTAACCTCTACATTCTCCTCCATCTCAGCCAAATACCTAATCTGTCGTTCCGCTTTTCTCACTGCCGTACGAAAATGTTTTTTCAGGAGTTCTACTGTATTTTCACTTATATAATATCTTTCCGTTATACTTTCCCACATGTCACTACTTTCAAATGTACTCCATTCAAAAGGGCGTTCTGTATTTTTCTTTAGTTCTTTAAACACCCATTTTCGCATCTTTTTTTTCGCTTTTTCCGTTAGTTTCCCGTTCTTTACAAGTTCAAGTTCACCATGTCTTTTGTATCGCTTATTAATATCTCTCTCGCTATACACTTTAAGAAGTATATTTGCTGTATTTTCGGCATCTGCTAAAGCACGGTGCTGTTTCCCTTCCCACGTTAAAGCGAGCTGTTCTACCGCAAATTGTAAACTTGGCGTATGTTCAAACAATTCCTCATATGCTTGGAAAACAAATTTTTGCAAATCAATTCTACTTTCTTTTTCTATAATGGGGCATTCAACACCATGTAATGTACAATCATGAGATAGAAAGCGATAATCTTCTTTTCCCCATGAAACAAATATAGAATCTTCTCCGATGAACTGAATAAATTTCTCTATAATTTGAGGGAATTTTTCTACATCCATTAAATCTTTCTTCGTAATACCGGTTAATTTTGTTGTATGACGAGTTAATCGTGCACTTGGTTTTACTAACTCCGAAAATTCTTCAATTATCTTCATTGTACCTATTTCTATTTTTACAGCTCCGATATCAACTATTTCTGACGGATCTTCTGATTTATACGGTCTGAAATTCCTCTCAATATCAAACACAATGAAATGTGTAGCGTTTTTCAATTTATTTACCTCTTTCTAAATTCCTTTTCACACAAACACTTTATTTTCAGTATTTATTTATTCATGTACTTTATACAAAAATACTACGAATAAATAAATGAAAATTCAGTCTTGTTATGATATGTAAGTAGGAGGATATCTATAAAAATGCAAAAAAAAAGAAGGGCGAGCCCTTCTTTTTTCAAAAATTACTTCTTGTTTACGTTAGTAGCTTGAGGTCCACGGTTACCTTGTTCTACTTCGAAAGTAACTTCTTGACCTTCTTCTAAAGTTTTGAAGCCTTCGCCTTGGATAGCTGAGAAATGAACGAATACGTCTTCTCCGCCTTCAACTTCGATGAAACCGAAACCTTTTTCTGAGTTAAACCATTTTACTTTACCGTTTTGCATGAAAAAAATCCTCCTACAATGTACCTATATGTACATATTCATTTTCAACCACCTTACAATAATAAGCCAGATATTAAAAAACTGCAACCCCTGAGGAGATTTAACATTGCTATCCTCCTCGGAAGTTACAGCTCATTTAAATCTCTATATTATTAAAAGTAAAATGGTTTAAACATACTATATCATATCAATATAATAAAAGTAAAGTTTTTTCTTAAATTATTTTTTGTTCCCACTGCATTGCTTTTAATTCACCTGATCCAGCTACTACATAACCATCTTTTTGATTAACAATGCGCCATCCGTGCCCTTTAACTGAATCACATACTGTAACAATACCTTCGTCAAGAAGTACACGGCACACACTACTAATACCCGCCTTATTTTGTGTTGAAGTTGTATATAAGACATGTTGGTCTACACTTAAGTCTAAATAACTACTTGCTTTCTGCTCACTTTGACATGTATGCCAATATATTTTTTCACTCGCAATACTGTCATCTATTTTACAATAAGAAATATTCCCGCTAACTCCCTTGCACGATCCACTTGCCGCTACTAAATAAGAATTGTGTAAAGTCAACGCAGAAATCATTTGATTCATCGTAATTTTAATCCTCTTTAATTTACGTGTCTTCAAATCAAAGAGCCAAACACCACCATACTTAGCATGTATTTTCGTACCAATAAATAAGTAATGTTTATATAAAAATAATGATCGAATAGACGGCGCCGCACTGCCATACTCAAGAAACGGATGAATAGTCTCCCATGTCGAACCGAAATTATTAGAAAGATACAGCGTTTTTTCTCCATGAGCAACAACAGTTCCTTGTACATTGCTACATACATTCCAACTTGTTGCTTTTGTTGGAAAACGCTGAATTGTCCAGTTCTCTCCACCATTCATACTACGAATAAAAATCCCTTCGTCACCTACACCATAAACTACATTATCTTCGCTATGTAAATCCCTAATTCGTTTTTGAAAACCATTTAAAATTCGTTTCCATTCTCCGTCTTGTTCAACAAATAAGCCATTATATGTAGTAGCTAACAACAGTTTTCCATCTCTTAACTTTGTAATAGCAGTTGCACTTAACATCGTCTCCACGTTGACACTCCCATTCTTAGAACTTCTCAGCAAATGCAATTGCAAAATTACTGCATTTTTCAACATCCTCTTGATCTTCTGGAGCTAATTCAATTTTCAGCCCTTCTTGTACAAGCTCTGCACCTCGTTCTACAAGGCGTTCTTCAAATATCGTTACCGCTTCACAAAACAGTTCATACGCCGTATCACCTGATCCGAATACCGCTACCTTTTTCCCAGCTAAATCTATATTTTCTAAGTCCTCATGAAAATCTTCCGCTTCAAATGGTAATTCACCATCGCCCCACGTATAAGATCCTAAAATGATTCCATCATAAGCTAATAATTCTTCAGCATCCATGCCTTCCATCTCTTGCAATACTACTTCATGATCAAAAGCATCTAAACTAACTTTAATTAAATCAGCAATACTCTCTGTATTTCCTGACATACTTGCATAAGCTATTAAAATTTTTGCCACTTTGGCATCCCCCTCTAACAATAAATGATTCTCATTCTCATTATATTAATAATGAGAATCAATTTCAATTGATTTTTTTCTACTTTTATTTACATTTCACATTACTTATTTCAAATAAAGTGAAACTTTAATGAGCCCTCACCAATCAGGATTTTTCAGACAGCCCACAAATAGAGGAATAAAAAAAAGCACAGATGACTATACAATCATCTGTGCTTTTTTATTACTTTTTAAAAATACCAAAAGGCTTCCCTACTGGTAAAACAACTTTTCCGAAGTGTGTGTTTAACACTGCTGCTGCTGAACCATAGAAAGATAATAATGAAATAAGAAGTTCAGAATATGCTGCTAAATTATGCATTGCGTGCGGCATAACACCTAAAGTACTTAATGAAAGACCAATAAATAAGAAATCAATAAGGACGAAGATCATAAATAATACTTTATGTGTTTCCATTGCACCAATCGTCATAAAGATTGTGAAAATCAAATATCCGATAAAGGCTACACCAAGCTGTTTTGAATCTGCAGCTTGTGCTAATTTTTCGCCAAATACTCCAAGTTGAATTAACCAAGTCATTCCAACACCTAACCAAAATAGGCCGTACGCACCAAATGCTGTCGTACCGAATGTATTGTTATGCTTTGCATCGTGAATGCAAGCAAAGATTTGTGCAAATCCTCCTAAAAAGATTGCCCATGGTAATACAAGTGAAACGCCATCTGTTAAGCCTAACTTTTGAGATGATGCTACAAGTGTTACCATCGCTAATCCAAATAGACCAATTCCAGATGGATCCGCTGTTGTCATTTTCACATGATGTGTAGTAGTTTGATTGCTCATATAAACCTCCTGATTATAAACATACTCGAATACAATACTTAAATCAGAAGCCTATGTCAATGGTTTTTTTTGTATGTTGTCAGACGTTATATTTTATAATGATTAAATATATTTCCGACCACTTCATAAGGTTTTATATTCACTTTTTCCAACTCGTTTATCGGTAGCCATAACGGAATATAACTTCCTTTACCTTCCCGCTGAAATTCCTCAGCTGTTCCACTTCCGAACACTCCACCTGTAATATAGGCACCATAATAATATTCATTTCCTTTATATTTTACCTTTGCAATAAGGTGCTTCACTTTTATATGTAGCCCTAATTCTTCGTATACCTCTCTTTTCGTTGCCTCTTCAGGCGTTTCACCTTCCTCAATCCCTCCGCCAGGAAAAACATAATATATTTCCTCTTCTCGAATACGTTTTATAAGAGCGATTTTCCCTTCCTGTACAATAATAGCCGCCCCGCGATTTCTTATCATTTTATTTCCTCAATACGAATCGCGACTGTTCCCCACTCTTTTTCTTGTTCTTTCGTATATATTTTGTATGTACTTTCTAACATTTCCTCTAAACTATCATTTTCACAATCCAATAATTTTTTATCAATTTGTTCATACATAGATTTAAAGCTCTCGTATCGCTTTATTTCCGTTACTTTTACCGTCATCATTTCTGTTGTCGTAAGATTCGTAAATACGATTTCATCACCTTTGTTTATTAGTTGACGTTTTTTATCGTATAGGCGTACTTCATATACTTTTTTTCCTGATTGAATTGACTGAAACGGTTTATTATATAAACCCATTTCGTATCGCATACATCCCACTCCCTTTTGTTCATTTCACCTATTAATACAGTTCACATTACTACATCTTGCATATAATATTCCATACGTATCGCTTAATTGAGAAAGGAGGCTGAAGAAGCATGTTATATTTAAATCAAAAACCTGAATATAATAAATATGATATTGGTGATTATACTTATAGTAAAGTAGGGCCAACCATTTTTTCTTGGAACGATGAAACAAAATTAAAAATAGGTAAGTTTTGTTCATTAGCAGAAGAAGTCGTTTTCATACTTGGCGGTGAACATCGCGCAGACTGGATAACGACTTATCCATTTAATGCACTTTTTGATGAAGGAGCACATATTACTGGTCACCCTTCTTCAAAAGGTGATATCGTAGTCGGCAATGATGTATGGATTGGTTATCAATCCTGTATTTTATCTGGCGTTACAATTGGTAACGGGGCCATTATCGGCGCCAGGAGCGTTGTTACAAAAGACGTACCCCCGTATGCAATTGTAGCTGGTAATCCTGCAAAATTTGTTCGATATCGTTTCCCACAAGAAACGATTGACAAACTAGAGAATCTCGCATGGTGGGACTGGGACATTTCTGTTATAAAAGGAGCCATTCCATTACTACTCTCCGACAAAATCGACGAATTTTTCACCTCGCCCGAAAATGAATCTATATGATTAAAACAAAAAGAGCATCCAATTATTTTTCAGGATGCTCTTTCTGTTTTTATTTTTTATGTCCATGCAAATGATTACACGGAGAACATTGAAATGGAATCTTATCTAAGCAATTAAAGTTTGTTTCGCAAATTTGTTCAATCGTTGGAACAAATGGAATGACAACTATGTTACTTTCTACTATTTGTGTAACAGGTGGCAATACTGTGCCTACTTGATGTTCAAAACGAATACTCGCTTGATTTATATAATTTCCTGAACCATTTGGCGCGCTCTGTACTGCTACTTGGAACGAAACTGTCCTTGCTTCACCAGGATTTAAACTTCCGATAAGAAACCCTACTGCCGGGCTTACATTCGGCACTGGCGTATTATCAACCGTTACACTTCCAGGAACAAATCGAACACTACTATCTAACATATCTTGAAAACGAATATTTTGCATTACAGTATCACCCGTATTTGTGATGACTGTCGTAAACGTAATGACATCTCCAATTGTTGCTACCTGTAAATCTGCCGTTTTTACGACTGTCGTTGAGACATTTTGAGGAATAAACGGGATAACAACTGTATTACTATCACCTTCAACTACTACTGGCGGCTCATTCGGATTTACAGTTGCAAGCCCATTCGCTGTAGCAGTATTTGTAACTAAATTATTTACTTGCCCTCCTATTATTACAACTTGGAAATTAATAATTGCTGCATCATTTGGCTGAAAATCACCTAACGGAATACCAGTATTCGGATTAGCAAATGGAAGAGGTACATCATTTACCGTTACCGTACCATTTATAAATAGCGTATTCGGATCAATGATATCTGTTAACACAATATTGGTCACAGGAACTGTACTATCATTTATAACAGCGATTCCGTAAGTGACAACATCCCCTATCATTGCTACTTCAAAGTTTGCTCCTTTTGCAACAAATAAGATTGCAGTATTTACCGTCACTATAACTGTATTGCTTGTATCCATCACTGTAACTGGCGGCTCCCCTGGTACTAAAATATATTCTGCTAACGCCCCAGCAACATTCACTACTGTACCACCATCCGGAAAACTTGTAATCGTAGCTTCATATGTTACAAGTGCCGTCTCACCAACTGGTATATCAGGTATCGTAAATCCAATCTGCGGATTTAACCCCGGTTGCGGAATCCCATTTATCGTTACACTATTTGGAACGAAATCAGCTTCCTGAGATAGCACATCGATAAATTGAACATTCATTGCATCAGCAGTACCAGTATTTAATATACGAACAGTATACGTTACCGTTTCTCCTACACCAACAACTGAATGGTCTACTTCTTTTAGCATATCTAAGCTGCCTCTATTTACCGGCGTAACCGTCGTATTACTTGAATTTGTAATTGTAGACGGAGGTTCTCCTGGAATCAATTCGAAATCACCCGTTACTCTTGCTGTATTCATAATGCTACTAGAAGGCGGAACTGCGATTACATTTACTTCAAATGTAATTAATACACTATCCCCTACTGCAAGATCAGGCAATGCAAAGCCTACAAATGGATCTAAACCTACTTGCGGAATCCCATTTATTTGTACACTTCCAGGAACGAATTCTAAACTAGGTGATGGAACATCGATAAACTGAACATTCGTTGCTGTTACCGTTCCCGTATTTGTAACTTGCACACTATACGTTAACGTATCTCCTAATCGTGTCGCTTCTTTATTTACAGATTTTATAACGCTGAATCGTCCTCTATTCACTCTAGTTATCGTCGTATTACTCGGCTCTGTTACTACAACTGGTGGTTCTCCTGGCACTAAAGTAAAGCTTCCTGTTATATTTGCAACGTTCGTAATTGTTCCTGATGACGGGATGTTTGTAACTGTCGCTTGAAACGTCACTATAACTGTTTCACCAACTGGGATATCTCCAACTCCAAATCCAGTAATCGGATTTAAGTTTGGTTGCGGGGCTCCATTTATCGTTACACTATTTGGTACAAATGACGCTCCTGCTGAAATGGTATCAACAAACTGAACAGCATTAGCTGTTACTGTTCCTGTATTTGTTATTTGAACCGTATACGTTAATATATCTCCAACGAGAGTAGCAACCCTATTTACTTGTTTAATAACATTAAATTGCCCTCTATTTACAGTTGTAAGTGTTGTATTGCTCGGCTCTGTTACTATAACTGGTGGTTCTCCTGGTACTAATACAAAACTTCCAGTTACATTTGCCGTATTGGCAATTGTTCCGTTTGATGGCGCACTAACAACGGTTACTTGGAAGATGACTTCTACACTTTCACCTGGATTTATATCTGGAAGCGGGAATCCGTTATTCGGATTGAATCCAGGTTGTAACACACCATCTATCGTTACACTGTTCGGCACGAATGCTATAGAGGAAGGTAATACATCACTATATTGAACATTCGTTGCTGGCACTGTTCCTGTATTTTGAACTACTGTTGTATATGTGATTGTATCGCCTACTGCAACAACCGGCTGACTCACTGATTTTAAAACATTCAAACCAGGCTCATTGATTTCTGTTAATGTCGTATTACTTGTCGTTGTTTCCGTAATAGGCGGTTCTGTTTCACTTACAGCAAATGTAGCTGTAACGTCTACAAAATTAACAATCGTTCCACCTTCTGGTATGCTTGTAACCACTTCCTGATATGTGACAAGTACAAAATCATCGACAGGTATATCTGGAACTGTAAAACCAATGAAAGGATCTAATCCTGGTGCTGGTACCCCGTTTATGCTCACACTTCCTGGTACAAATGCTACACCCGCGGAAGTAGTATCGATAAATTGAACATTCGTCGCTGGCACTGTTCCGAAATTAAAAATCAATACATCATACGTTAATATTTCTCCTACCGTCGCTACTTCTTTATCTACTAGTTTCAATGGAAAAATAAACGCTATATTAATTGTCGTAACGACTAAATTTGTTAATATCGTTTCCGTAATCGGTGGTTCCTGCGGATTTGGTTGTGAAGTAAATGTAACATCTGCATCATTTAATATGACTTCATTATCTGGAATTTCTGTAATCGTCACTTGGAATGTGACCTCAATACTTCCACCAGCGATTAATAATGGAGTAACTGTAAATCCTATTTCTGGATTTAAACCAAGTTGCTGCACTCCACCTATCGTTACACTATTGTCAACAAACGTCGTTCCTTCTGGTATGACATCTTGGAAGAACACATCTGTAACAGGGATAATTCCTACGTTTGAAATGAGCACAGTATACGTTAATACATCCCCAACGGCCCCAGTTGCAACATCAACTGTTTTTGTTGCAGTTACTTCACCAGGAGGAGGTAACGGTATTGTAACTACCGTTGTATTACTTGAATTCGTTGTTGTTACAGGTGGCTGTAAAGGATTTAATAAGAAAGTGGCTGTAGCAGATGCTGTATTTAATACTGCTCCACGTGTAGACGGTGCAACTACCGTAACTTGGAACGTTACTGTCAATGATGTTCCAGCTGCAATATTAGGAAGCGGGAAACCAACATTTGGGTCAAATCCAGGTTGTGGCGTTCCATTTATCGTTACACTATTTGCTACAAAAGTTGTTTCTAAAGCAATTGGATCAAGGAAAGAGACATTCGTTGCTGTTACTGTACCGTTATTTCGAATGACAACAGAATACGTGTAAGTTTCTCCAAGTGCTGCTTGTTGTACAGATGAAGATTTTTGTATATTTAACTGTGCTGTGTTTACTTGCGTCACTACAAAATTACTATTTGTAACAGTCGTTATTGGAGGGTTTGCTGGATTTATAAGAAAACTTGCAGTAACGTTCGATTGGTTTCTTATATTTCCACCGCTCGGAACACTCGTCACTGTAACTTGAAACGTAATCGTAGCCGTTTGCCCGACCGGAATATTTGGTACCGGGAAACCTAGCATAGGATCCGCGCCTTGCTGTACGACTCCATTTATCGTCACACTATTTGCTACAAAGGCAGTACCAGACGGAATTGGATCTTGAAAAACAATATTCGTTGCAGGAACAGTTCCTGTATTTTGAATAAGAATCGTATACGTTAACGTATCTCCTACACCGGCTTGTGGTGTATTTACACTCTTCATTACATTAAGTGATCCTACATTCACTCGCGTCACAACAATATTACTAATCGTTACAATTGTAATTGGTGGCTGGAGAGGACTTACTTGGAAATCAGCAGTGACATTCGCATTATTCGGAAGAACTCTATTTGGTGGTACACTCGTGATTGTCACTTGAAAAGTGACCGTCACCATACCTCCTACTGGAATATTAGCAAGTGGAAATCCAGTTGTCGGGTTTAAACCTGGTTGAGGTGTCCCGTTTATTGTTACACTATTCGCTACAAAAGTGGTTCCAACTGGAATCGGATCAAGGAATGATACATTTGTCGCTGTCACCGTTCCACTATTTTGTATACGAACTGTATACGTTAACGTATCTCCTACACCGGCTTCAGTAGCACTTACACTTTTCATTACATTTAACCCTGAAGAATTCACGATCGTCATAACAGTATTACTTGGTACTGTTACAGTAATCGGCGGCTCTGTTGGATTTACAAGGAAATCTCCAGTTACATTCGCATTATTTACAACATTATTTCCTTGGGGAATTTCATCAATTAATACTTCAAATGTAACAATAACACTGGCGCCAGTAGGCAAATTATTTAATGGGAATCCAAGTTCTGGATCTGCCCCTTCTTGTAAAACACCATTCACAACTACACTATTTTCAATAAATAATGTCCCTTGGGGAATTGAATCTTGGAAAAATACATTCGTAGCTGGTACACTACCTGCATTTATGACTTCTATTGTATATACTAAAATATCCCCTACTGTTGCAACATCCGTATTGACTGCTTTCACAACTTCAAAGTTTCCTGATTGTACTGTCGTATTCACAACATTACTCGGTACATTGATTGTTACTGGTGGTTCATTCGGATTCACTTGAAAGCTTGCTGTTACATTTGCTTGATTTAAAATATCTTCATTTTCTGGATTCTGTACAATTACTACGTCAAATGTGACTACAACCGTTTGAGCCGCAGGAATATTCGGAAGAGAGAATCCTGTATTCGGATTTAGTCCACTTTGCTGTACTCCATTAATTGTTACAGAATTTGCAACAAATGAAACAGCAGAAGAAATAGGGTCTTGGAAAAATACATTTGTTAACGGAACATTCCCTGTATTTTGGACGGCAATTGTGTACGTTAAAGTATCCCCTACCGCCGCTTGCGTTGTATTTACTTCTTTTATTACATTTAAACCGCCTGTATTAACTTGTGTCACAACTGTATTCGTTTGTCTATTAATTGTTATCGGTGGCTGATTCGGAATAACGACGAAATTAGCAGATACATTTCCGCGATTCGCAATCGTACCTCCCGATGGTGTAGATGTTACTCGTACTTGAAATGTAACAGTCCTACTTCCGCCAGGAGATATATTAGCTACTGTAAACCCAGTCGCTGGATTTACCCCAGGTTGTGAAACCCCATCCACAGTCACACTATTTGCGATAAATGTCGTTCCAATTGGGATCGGATCTTGAAAAATAACGTTCGTTGCAAGTACATTTCCTGTATTTTGAATTGTTACCGTGTACGTAAGAACGTCGTTAACCGTTGCAAAAGCTTTATCCACTGTTTTTCTCGTTGTTATATCAGCTATATTAATTGTCGTAACTACAGTATTACTTGTCGCTTGCCCTGAAACTGGTTGTTGACCAGGCACTGGAGTAAAGTTAAATGTTACACTCGCACGGTTTGGAATTGGATTGACAAGAGGGTTCGATGTTACTCGAACTTGAAAGCGCACTACAGTCGTTTGCGATGCATTAATACTTCCAAGATTAATACTACTTGCTGGATTCGCTCCTGGACGCGCTACCCCATTTACCGTAACGCTATTTGCGACAAATGTTGTTCCAGCAGGGATACTATCAACAAAAATAACATTGTTCGCAGTGACGTTTCCATTATTTGTGACATTAACTGTGTACGTTAATACATCATTAAGTGTTGCCGTCTGTAAATCTACAGATTTTTGCATACTAATAGTTGCTTGGTTCACTGTCGTTTGTACTGTGTTTGAAGAAGACGTACTTGTAATAGGAGGACTACCAACGAAGGGACGGAATTGATATGACACCATTGCACGATTTAAAATAGGATTGGGATTCGGGAATGATGTTATTCGAACTTGAAATGTAACAATTCTTTGCGTGTTATTTGGGATTGTACCTAAATTAATTCCATTAGCAGGGTTTGCATTCGGCTGTGTTACTCCCCCTACCGTAACACTACCTGCAACAAACGTCGTTCCGTTCGGAATACTATCACGTAATACAACGTTTTCTGCACTTCCTGTTCCTGTATTTGGGACCGTAATTGTATAAGTGAGAGTATCCCCTACCCCCGCGACTGTTCTATTAACTGATTTAACAGGATTAATAATTGGACCTGTTGCATCAATTTGAACACCAAAACCAGCTGCTGCGTATCCATCTCCATTTGTAACAAATCGAACCGTTGCTGATGTTTGACTGTTTACTAAAGATGAGGAGGCATCTACATTCGTAATATCCCACCCTTGTCTTCGGACGGCCAAAGCTACCCCTAACGGCTGATTCAAATCTCCAAACGTGCCGCTCGTATCTAAATTTCCACTATCATTACAAATTTGTGACTGAAAGAAATTATTCGCAGGATTTCTCGGTCCGAATAATGCAACTGTAGCATTTGCATTCGGCCCAAAGCGAAGTTGATCTCCAACAATGTTAGAATCACCTTCTTGAGCAGTTACGAGCACTCTTCCTGTAACAGCTCCTGTTGCCGGCGTAGCAAAACCTGAAATTGTAGCATCAACTGGCGGGGATGAAGCATCGATAATTTCTTGACCTGCATATACTGACAAATTTCGAAGTGGTAAACTTGCATTTTGATACACAACCTCAAGCGTCCATCCAGCTGAACGACTGATTGTCGGGTCGGCTGAAGTTCTTGCAGCTGGCACAGCACCCGTTGTATATGTGCCTGCTCCACCTGCACTAACAAGATTTGTTACATTGGCAGAGCGAGCATAATAAAACTGATTTCCTACTGAACCTTGCTGCGCGGTAGCAGGATCTGGCGTAACAGAAAACGTCCCTGCTGGCGTTGTAAATGTAATGTTATCATTTAAAAATGGTAACACATCTTCCGTATCAGTCCGGAAAGTACCAGCCCAAACTAATTCTGCATATAATACACTGCTTCCCGCTGGAAGATTTAAAATTGCACTTGAAGAATTCAATTGCCATTCATCTGTTGTCCCTGCTGGGAACCCTGGTACTTGCAATGCTGTATTTACTGTCGTAAACACAGCAAGTGTACCAAAAATATTACCTGGTGCAGGTGATGTAGGGCTAAGTCCCAGCGTATTCCCAGTAAACGTGACGGCACCAGGTACTGTTGTCGTAAACCTATTTATAAAAGGCACACAATCATCTCATTTCAATTATAGTAAAAAGTGCTCTATACTATAAAATGTAGACAAACTATACAATGTACGTTGTCCAACAAAATTCCGCACATATGAGAGGGGTTTATAAAACTATGCGCTACGTTATCATAACAGGAACTTCACAAGGTTTAGGTGAGGCAATCGCTACGCAATTATTAGAAAAAAATACAACTGTCATCTCTATTTCTAGAAGAGAAAATAAAGAGCTTACGAAACTTGCAGAACAATATAACAGCAATTGCATTTTTCATTCCCTAGATCTTCAAGATGTACATAACTTAGAAACTAACTTTAAAGAGATCATTTCATCTATTAAAAAAGACAATGTATTCTCTATTCATTTAATTAATAATGCGGGTACAGTTGCACCTATGAAGCCAATCGAAAAAGCTGAAAGCGAACAATTCATTACGAACGTTCACATTAATTTACTTGCACCTATGATTCTTACATCTACATTTATGAAACATACGAAAGACTGGAAAGTAGATAAACGCGTTATTAACATTTCATCTGGTGCAGGAAAAAATCCTTACTTTGGCTGGGGCGCTTATTGTACAACGAAAGCTGGTGTAAATATGTTTACACAGTGCGTAGCAACTGAAGAAGTAGAAAAAGAATATCCAGTAAAAATCGTCGCTTTTGCACCTGGTGTTGTTGATACTAATATGCAATCACAAATTCGTGAAACAAATAAAGAAGATTTCATAAACTTGGACCGCTTCATTGCATTAAAAGAAGAAGGAAAACTATTATCACCTGAATATGTTGCGAAAGCTATTCGTAACTTACTAGAAACTGAGGACTTCCCTCAAGGCGAGATTATTAGAATTGATGAATAACAAAAAGGTGTGCTAAAATAGCACACCTTTTTGTTTTACTTCTCTAAAAATATAAGCACAGACTCCGCAATTTTCTCATAACCAATTTCTTGATAAATTTTATTCGATATCGGATTCGCTAAATCAGTATATAACGTAGTCGTCTTGTACCCTTCATCTAACATACGTTGACTAAGTGCCGCTACACAATTAGATGCGTATCCCTTTTTCCTTGCTTCTTTCGGCGTGTATACGAAATTAACTGTTATATTATTTTTAGTTGGTCTCGTTTTTGCAGCTACAGAAACAAGTTTCCTATCTACTTCCAAACCAAACAGTCGATTTGTAGTTATTAATGTATGCGCAGTTTGTTTTGCTTCTTCTTTCGTAGTAGGAAGCTTTACGTCTTCACAAAATTGATATATCCACTGTTCTATTAATGGTAATTCATCATTATTTACCGCCCGGAAAAGTCCGTTCGCATTACACTTCTTCTTTACTCTGTTCAGCTCATACACACCTTGCTCCATTGCAACATTCATTTTCTTATTTTCTAATACCGCAATCTCTTCCGCTAATTTCTGTACAATTTTCTTATTACCGATCAATCCAGGAATATCTGGATATACTTTCGTTAACTCTTTTGCAAGTTCCTCAATAGCTACTCCCGAAATTTCAGAAGTTGCAACAATGATTTGTTTCTTCTCTTCTGTTTGCAGAAATACAACCGCAATCTCTTCTCCTTGTTTCGCTATCCCCATAAATATTGGTTGTTGGATCATTTGTAATACACCTAATATGAGATTGTTTTCCTGCTCATTCTTTTCTAGAAATGGTGTAACATCTTCTTTAAAATGAAAATCTCTTCATATACATGTAATTGAATCATCGACAATCTCTTCTCTCTATTTATATTTTAATTAAGTATTGGCGATTAATTCATTAAATCCCTCTTTTACGATTCAATAATATTCAAAACTAATGTATTTAAAGCATTTTCAGCTTGTAAAATTCTCTGTCTTTCCTTTTCAAATACATCTTCTTCTTTTCGAAATGACTCTTTTCGATTTTTAATCATACGATTCATTTCTTTTTTACTCGGTCCACCGTATACATTTCTTTTTTGAATAAAAGCTTCTGGCGATATAATTTCTTTCCACTCTTTTTCTAATAAATTTATTTTAAAATGTTCTTGCAAGTACATATTTATCTCTTTGAAGTGTAATTCATGTAGTTCTTTTTTCTGCTCCAATGACATATTTGCAATAGCACTTGCTGCATGATGAGCATGCCGAAATGGAATTTCATAGTTTTTTGTTAAAACATCGGCGAAATCCGTTATCGTTATTGCATGTTTATAGGAACGACTTTTTAACGTTTCTTCTTCTACTTTCATCGTTCGGATCACTGCATTCATCATACAAAAAACACGAATTGCCTTTTCAATTCCTTTATATAAATATGGCTGCAAGTCATCTTCCGTATCGACAATATCACCAAATGGTGTATTATGAATCATTTGAAATACTGTAAATGATTCTCCTAAAGCACTACTCGTAATTGCACGAGCGTGTTCAATTGAAACCGGATTTCGTTTTTGCGGCATTATACTACTGATTTGTACATATGGCTTTGCAACAGTAATACCGTCATATTCTTTCGTTGCTAACAACAAAAAGTCATGAATCCATCTACTCGTATTCGTCATCATTACCATAAGTAGCGAGCTAACTTCTAATAAATAATCCGCTCCGGCAACAGCATCATATGAGTTCTCAATTACAGTTGTAAATCCAAGTAGATGAGCAACTCGTTCTCGTTTAATCGGGAAACTTGTTGTAGAGAGTGCAGCTGCCCCCATTGGAGACTGATTTAAAAGCTGGTACGTTTTTTTCATTCGTTCTAAATCTCTTTGCATCGTATCGTAAATTGCTAAAGTATAATGACCAAATGTTGTTGGCTGTGCCGGTTGTGTATGTGTATAAGCTGGCATGATCGTTTCCTTATGATCATCAGCAAGTTGCAGTACACTTTCTTGCAATAGCAAATGATGTTCCATTAATCGTAATATATACCGCCTTAAACTCATGCGATACATCGTTACACCCATATCATTTCTACTTCTACCAATATGCATATTACTTACAAAATCGCATTTCGCTTCTTGAGAAATTAAATGTTCGATTAAAAAAAAGAGGTCTTCATGCTGCTCTGTATATACCAATTTACCTTTTGGTATTCGCTCTACTTTTCTAAGTGCGTTTAATATAACTTTAGCTTCTTCTATTTTCATTAAACTTTCTTCAGTCAGCATCGTAATGTGTGCTTTATGCACTTGAAACATATCTTTCAATAAGTAATTTCGTTGAAAATCAAATACATGTTGTAATACACAATCCACATATGTTTTTCCAGGGAAATCAGCGCCTTCACTCTTTATAAACTCTTCCTTACTCTGTTTCATCACCTTTTCCCCTCTCGCCTAAGTATTACTACCCATCATACCCAGAGATAGAAAAAAAGTGCCTGTACATAAAAATAAACTCGGTGCTCTCTGCACCGAGTTTATTTAATAAAAGTCGCATCATACTTATCGCTTTGCAACACTTGGAAATGTAAGTTTGCTAAATGTTTCCGTATTTCTGCACTATCGTCTTCATTTAAATTGTTCGCCAAAAACACAATTTCTGTACAGTTTCCACGTTTATCCATAGCGTAAACCGCTTTTGTAACCGTCCATGGTGTGTAACCATTCTTTTGTCCAGCATGTCTAAATGTTTTACGGTATTTCTTAGCACTCATGTCTGTTTCAACGATATTTGCCCACACTTTTTCTTCAGCTTCTGTCAAGCCACCTTTATGGTTTGCCTTTTGAAGTAATACCATATAATCATTTGCAGAAGCTGCTGGTAATCTATCTGACCAAATTTTGTCGTAACGTTCCTCTAAATAAAGCGGAATTTCCTTCTGTAATAATGGTCCCTTCTTCTTTAAGCGTTCATGAATAATCATCGAATATTCACGATATTGCTCTTGAGACATTTCTTTTAACTTTTTCTCTATTTTATATTTTGGAACATGTAATTCTTTATGCAAATATCCTGGGATATACAAAGATGAAACGATTGGAAATAGTGGTTGATGTGCAGGAAGTGATAAACTTTGTAAATTTCGATTGATGTTATCTAATCCTAACAATTCCATTAAGTATTCAGCATTTGCATTCGAACTAAACTTAACCATTCCTTTTGCCACTTCTTCTAAAGAAACCGCTCCTTCAGTTATCTTGCCCGTCTTCTCCAAATACTTTTGCCATCTATCTTGTGCACCACCATCTGTATTCGGCACATAATAGCGATTCACATCGTTAATCGACACGAAACTAGACGAATCAATTTTCCCTTCAGTAACTTGTTTCGTATATTCAAGCGCCACAATTAATTTCATCGTACTAGCAACTGGCAATACAACATTTGGGTTTACAGAATAAACAACTTTATCATTTCTCTTTACTAGAAGCGCACTATTTTTTTCATCTTTATGTTCTTCAATAAAAGATGCAATATACTGTGCATCATCATTATTTGAACTCCACACTTTTTTCACTAAAAAGTTACCCGATATTAGCAAAACAAAAATACCCACAATTACTGCGCATACTATAGTTTTTTTCAAGTAAAATTCCTCTCCTATTGTGTAACTCTTCTCTATTTATCATTAAAAAACAAAATAATGGAGATGGTCATTTAAATAACCATCTCCATTATTTTAACTTGTATGCTCCTATTATGTCTACGTCATAAATTTCACAAAATCCTCAAGAAACTTTTTATAATGTAACGACCAACCAATTCGCACCCAATTTTTTAATGCTTTTGCATCAGGTTGAGGTCGAAAATCAGCAATACTCTCTCCTTTTGCAATTCCAGCTGTATCTACATCGACACGACGATATACATAGTCTAAAAGGGATGGATTTGCCGCAACCATCATTGTAACGACGTCATGTACTGGGCTTCCTTTTATTTTCGGATTTAACTTTCTATAAGCTTTATAATAATACGTAAATATCGGCTCGATTAACTTATTAAAACTCGTTTTAGAGTGTTTCGTAATATATTTTACCATTTCCGGCGTAATAATTGCTTCAGATGTAACGTTAAGTGGTACTAATGTCACATTTTTAGCATTTTGCATAACTAATTGCGACGCAATCGGATCACCATGAAAATTCGCCTCTGCGACTGGTGTTACATTGCCAGGCATTAAGAAAGCACCGCCCATTATATAATATTCTTTCACATACTTCATCATCGGCTTTTCTAAAATAAATGCCGTCGCTAGTGTTGTTGATCTACCAGCATCGACTATTATTAATTCCCCTTTATATTTTTCAAGAAGATCAAAAAATGCACAAAAAGGCTTTATATTTGGCGAAAAAGTTTTTGGAGGTTTAATTGGCCCTAAACCGTCTGCCCCATGAATTTCTGGATAATACGTTGTAACATCTCCGGATAAAGGAATTTTCGCACCATTAATAACAGGTATATCTTCCCGTCCTGCCATTTGCAATAAATATGCGGCATTACTTGTCGCCTTTTCTTGTGTTACATTTCCATATCCCGTTACTACCCCAACAATATCAATATCAGGATGCAACAATCCATACATAATTGCTAAAGAGTCATCAATGCCTGGGTCTCCTAAAAATAACACTTTTTTCATCGACCTCAACTCCATCCCCTCAGTTGTTATTAATTTATGAATAAACGTGGATATACAGAATAAAAAAGAACAAATTCATACGAAAAAACGCAGTCTTATAAGGACTACGTTCTTCAGCTAACCTATACTGTTTTTTTTACAGCACTCATACTTCCAATAACATAAGCGATAAACGCAAAACAAATTGGGAAGACAACTGTATGTATACCGAACGGATTTGGATAGAAAAGATGAATACACATATATGAACCTACTCCAACGAAAATGGAAGCAAGCGCTCCTGTAGCATTTCCTTTTCTCCAATATAACCCTAATACGATTGGCCAAATGAATGCTGCTTCTAATCCACCGAAAGAAAATAAATTTAGCCATATTAAAAAATCTGGTGGTTTAATCGCCGCTGCATAAACGAGTAGCCCTACAATACCAGTAATCCACAAACTTCCTTTTTTTATCGTACTGTCTGCTGCATCTTTATTTATGTAATTTACGTATATATCTTTAATAATTGACGAGCTTACAAGTAATAATAAAGAGTTTACTGTAGACATAATCGCCGCCATTGGTGCAGCTAAGAAAACTCCAGCTAACCAAGGTGGCAACACTTCCATCGCGAGTAGCGGCATTACTTTATCTGGTACCGTTATACCTGGAAGTACTACTCTTGCAAATACACCTGTTAAATGCATACCAATCATAATTGTACCAACGACAACTGTTCCAATTATTAAAGCTTGGTGCATAGCTTTTGAATTTTTATAAGACATGGCACGCACGCTAATTTGCGGTAAACCTACAACGCCAATTCCAATTAAAATCCAAAATGATGTAACATATGATTTCGTTAAACTGCCATCTGCTCCGAATGGTGTAATTAAATTTGGATTAATTTGAACAAGTTCCTGCATAATCTTTTCAATTCCACCACCAGCAATGACAGTAGCAATTAAAATGATTGTCGTTCCAACTAACATAATGATTCCTAATAATGTATCTGATAGCGCGACTGCACGAAATCCACCAATTAATACGTACACAAGTACAGAAAAAGTAAATAAAAATAGTGCTGTTGTATACGATAGACCCGTTAGTGACTCGATTAATCGTCCACCGCCGACCCACTGGGCTACTGTCGCTGAAAATAAAAAGATAATAATACATAACGCAGAGAGTATAACAACTGCTTTATTATTGTATCTCCCTTTTAAATAATCGATAAGAGTAATTGCTTCCATCTTCCTAGCAATAATTGCAAACTTTTTACCGATAACCGTTAAAACGATATATCCTGTTACAACTTGAATCGCAGATAATAGTACCCATCCAAGCCCCATATTGTAAGCAATACCGGGACCACCAATAAAGCTACTTGCACTACCGTACGTAGCAATCATTGTCATCGCTAATAATAAACCGCCTAACTCACGCCCACCAAGAAAATATTCTTGTAAAAATTTATTATGTGCTGTTGCTTGCACGCGTCTTGAAGCATATACACCAATTAAAAATACAACGATAAACGAAATTATCATTGGAATGATTACATACCAATTCATCTATTATTCCTCACTTTTTTCTTCCTCATCGAGTGAAATATCTTGAAATACAAAACGAACAACTAAACTAAGTAAAATAACCATAACGATAAATCCAACGATACAGCTATAAAAAAACCATGCGGGAAAACCTAATACATATGTATATTCACTCGGATCTTTACTACCAAGCCCATAAGCAAATCCGTACCATATTATAAAATTAATAATAGCAAGTCCAAGACCAATTAACGCTTCTCTATGGGCTATTCGAAAGCGTGGATCATCATGATAATCTTTCATTTTTCCCCCTCCTCTCACGATGTATTATTGTACCATTGTTCTTCTAGTTTTTCCTACTAGAAAGCAAAAACAAGCAGGATTTTTTATAATCATATAGAAGCTTCTCTTACATTACATATTTTTTACAATTGTAACACAAATGAAATTTGAATTTTCAGTATTTATTAATTATGATTTTAATTAGAGGCTTTCCATCTAGTTTCCACATCCTTGATTTCGGAATAAGCGCCGTCTCGTACTGCGTTTACATTATATTTTCAAGGGGGTTATACAATGAGTCAACTAGCTGTAAATCTTCATGAAAAGGTAGAAAAGTTTCTTCAAGGTACAAAAAAGTTATATGTGAATGGATCTTTCATTGAAAGCGCTTCCGGTAAAACATTTAAAACACCTAACCCAGCAACTGGTGAAACACTTGCCGTCGTTTCTGAAGCTGGTCGCGAAGATATTCATAAAGCTGTAGTCGCAGCTCGTATGGCTTTTGACGAAGGTCCTTGGTCTCGTATGAGCACTGCTGAGCGAAGCCGTCTCATGTACAAGTTAGCTGATCTAATGGAAGAACATAAAGAAGAGCTTGCACAGCTCGAAACATTAGATAACGGAAAACCAATCCGTGAAACAATGGCAGCAGACATACCACTTGCAATTGAGCATATGCGCTATTACGCTGGATGGGCTACGAAAATCGTTGGTCAAACAATTCCTGTTTCCGGTGATTACTTTAACTATACACGCCATGAAGCTGTTGGTGTCGTTGGTCAAATTATCCCTTGGAACTTCCCGCTTCTTATGGCAATGTGGAAAATGGGAGCAGCGCTTGCTACAGGATGTACAATCGTTTTAAAACCTGCAGAACAAACTCCACTATCTGCTCTATACTTAGCTGAATTAATTGAAGAAGCTGGATTCCCGAAAGGTGTTATTAATATCGTACCTGGATTCGGTGAATCAGCTGGACAAGCTCTCGTTAATCATCCACTCGTTGATAAAATTGCATTTACCGGCTCTACTCCTGTCGGTAAACAAATTATGCGACAAGCATCCGAATCATTAAAACGCGTTACACTTGAATTAGGCGGTAAATCACCAAATATCATCTTGCCAGATGCTGATTTATCTCGCGCGATTCCTGGTGCACTTTCTGGTGTTATGTTTAACCAAGGACAAGTATGCTCTGCTGGGTCACGCTTATTTGTTCCGAAGAAAATGTATGATAATGTCATGGCTGATCTCGTCCTCTATTCTAAAAAACTAAATCAAGGTGTCGGTCTTAACCCCGAAACAACAATTGGTCCTCTCGTTTCTGAAGAACAACAAAAACGTGTAATGGGCTACATTGAAAAAGGGATTGAAGAAGGAGCTGAAGTACTATGCGGAGGAAGTAATCCATTCGATCAAGGCTACTTCGTTTCTCCTACAGTATTCGCTGACGTAAATGATGAAATGACGATCGCAAAAGAAGAAATTTTCGGTCCAGTTATTTCTGCAATACCATTTAACGATATTGATGAAGTAATTGAACGTGCAAATAAATCACAATTCGGCTTAGCAGCTGGTGTGTGGACAGAAAATGTTAAAACAGCACACTATGTTGCAAGTAAAGTACGTGCTGGTACAGTATGGGTAAACTGTTATAACGTCTTTGATGCAGCATCTCCATTTGGAGGATTTAAACAATCCGGTCTTGGTCGTGAAATGGGATCTTATGCATTAAATAACTATACAGAAGTGAAGAGCGTTTGGCTTAACTTAAATTAATGAGAAAGAACCTGACCTATCCGGTCAGGTTCTTTTCATTATGTATTCCTTTAAACTTGCAGTCCTCCGCTCACATTTAATACTTCTCCTGTAATATAGGATGCGTATTCTGATGCTAAAAAAGCTGCTGCGTTTGCAATATCTTCTGGCGTTCCAATTCTACCAACTGGAATCGCGCCAACCATCTTTTCTTTCACTTTATCTGGTATCGTTTTTGTCATATCTGTATCCATAAACCCTGGACAAATCGCATTACACGTAATACCGAAACTTCCAACTTCTTTCGCTGCCGTTTTCGTTAAACCTACAACGCCTGCCTTCGTAGCCGCATAATTTGCTTGACCTATGTTTCCTTCTCTACTAATTGAAGATATATTAATAATGCGTCCATACCCTTGTTGTCTCATGTAAAGAAGCGCTGGTTGCATACAATAAAAAACACCAGTTAAGTTCACTTGTAATACTTGTTCCCAAGCAGACTTCTCCATTTTATGTAACATTGCATCTCTTGTAATCCCGGCGTTATTCACCAAAATATGTAATGTACCGAATTTTTGAACCGCATATTCAATTAACGACTTCGCTTCATTTTGATTACTCACATCACATGGATATGAGCATACTTCATATCCTTCATCTGATAATTCACGTGTCGTTTTTTGTAGCTTCTCTTCATTTACATCGCTAATTAATACTTTCGCCCCCAGCTTTGCATAAACCCTTGCAATCTCTTTTCCAATTCCCTGTGCAGCTCCTGTTACAACAGCTGTTTTCCCATATAAAAACTCCATTCCTATCCCCCATTTCTATTACTTATACTGTATATTTCGGCTTTTTACTTTCCAATTCCTCTTTGTATAAAAAAGTCTATTTGTGTCAAACTAACTTTGCAACGTCGCATAAAGTGCAAGGAGATTATGTCGAATGAACAAAAAGAATTTCAAACAAAGCAAAGCAACTGATGGCATTGATGTTGAGTTCTCTCGCGAACTCGCTGACCACAATGACTTAGAAGCAAACGCACGTGCAAATGCCGCTGATGCACGTCAAAAACGCCAATCAACCGAAAAATAAGGTACATCACAACCTTATTCTTTTCAAAAGGGACCTACTACCCAACAAAATAAACCGAGAGACATCTCTCGGTTTATTTTCTATATTTTTTTGCATAATGAGCCAAAGTAAGCAACGGATATATATGAGCATAACTATGATAACAAATATAAAACCCACCTGGTAAACCTGTTCCAGTAGGATATTTTTCATTTATATAAGGGTTGGAGAGCAAATATGAAATACCTTTTCGAATGACTGGCGTTTCTTTATCATAGTAAGAAATGAGGGCATCTAACGCCCATGCTGTTTGGGATGGTGTACTAAATGGTAAAGTAACGAACCTTTTCTCCACACTACTGTGGCAAGATTCTCCCCAGCCACCATCTTCATGCTGTATATGTTCAAGCCATAAAGCGGCTCGTTTTAATGATGGGTTGCTAGATGGAGTTCCTAGTGACCGTAAACCAGTCATAACCGCCCACGTACCATATATATAACAAATCCCCCATTTCCCATACCATGATCCATTTTCCTCTTGTGCATTCGTTAACCAATTTATCGCACTTTGTTTTTGTTTCTCAGGCAATTCGTTTTGTCCATACGTCCCGAAAAACTCTAGCACTCTCCCTGTAATATCTGGTGTAGAAGGATCTGTAATCATATCACTCGCATTTTCGATTGGTAAATTTGCTAATATACGGCTCGTTACCCCTTTTTCAAAAGCTCCCCAACCACCATCATTATTTTGCAATCCTTTAACCCAATTAACCGCTCGCTTCCAAGCATTGTCTACATTTTCGTTCCCTCTACTTCGCGCCAATGCTCTTAACACAGCAGTTGTATCATCAATATCTGGAATCGTCGTATTCACATCCGAAAAGCCCCAACCACCTGGGAAGAGATCCGGTGCATGTACACTCCAATCTACTTTCTTTGTTTGCTGTTTTCTTAGTAAATACGCTGATGCATTTTGAATCACTTTACTTGCTTTCGGAACTTGAGCTTCTTGCAAAGCATAACTGAGTAAAGCTGTATCCCATATAGTTGACGGAGAGTTTTGCAAATGGCTCCCTCTTTCCATCTTCCATATATAAGATGTAATTCCCATTATAGCCTTCTCAATAATTGGTGATTGAATAGAATGTCCTAATGCAAGTAAAGCATAAATCATATAAAACGAAGCAGTTGCGTAACTATATAATGTTCCATTTTCATCAATACGCTCTTTCATAAAACGTTCTACTTCCTCATATCCTTTATGATGCAAAGAAAGTGGATACGTTATAATTTTCTTCACGTCACTTGCTAACGTTTGAAAAACTGGAGACCGATCCTCTCGAAACCATTCTCCGCCCCCGCCTGCAATGTGATTTAAATTTGGCAATAACTTTTTCCCTACTCGAAACCTTTTATTTAAGCACAGCATCATCGGAATTAAATGGATACGTGCTGAGCTACTCAATTCAAATATACTGAGGGGGGAATCATTCTGTAGAAACATGATTGGTGTTGGTAAATGGAAGAGTGAAGGATATTCATATTCTCCATGAATTGCTAATAAAAACTTCGTCATAAAATGAGCACGCGCCACGCCTCCGCGTTCCTTAATAAAATTTTCCGCTCGCTTCATATTCGCATCTTCTTTTGTATATTTTTTCGATGCAAGTAAGGCGGCATAAGATTGAATGGTAGCTGATAAATTACCTCCCACTTCATCTTCATACAATTTCCATGTTCCTTCATTTGTTTGAAGTGATGCTAATCTTTTTACAAACGGTTCTATCTCTTTATCTCTACCTAATAATTTTAATAAAAAAATCATATGGCAATCTGTTAATGGAGCTCCTTCAAAACAAAATCTCCACGTACCATCTTGCCGTTGCATCGATTGAAGTGCAGTTGCTCTTCTCGCTATTTCTTCATGCACTTTTTCATATAATAACAAGTTATTCACCCACCCTTTCGAAATCCGTATAACGATATTCAAAAAGGTAGCTGAATATGTATAAAAACAAAGAAAAGCAGAACATATAAAATGTTCCGCTCATAAACAATATCCTACTCCGACAATAATCCCTAATAAAGCACCAACTACTACTTCATACGGTGTATGCCCAACAAGTTCATTTAACTTCTTATATTCTGTTTGTCTACCGTGAAAAAACTCATTCAATATTTTTGCTTGTTTACTTACTGCAAGCCTTACTCCTGAAGCATCATACATAACAATAATGGCAAAAATAGTAGCAACCGCAAACATCGAGCTTTCCACACCTTCTACTACCCCAACTCCTGTAGCAAGTGCTGTAACAGTTGAAGCATGAGAACTCGGCATCCCACCTGAAGCGAAAAACTTTGCAAAATCAAATTCACCCGTTTTGACTAATTTAAAGACTACTTTCGTTAATTGTGCTAAAAACCATGAAATTACAGCGGCCATAAGCGGATCATTATGTAAAATTGTTTCCACGTTCTCAGCTCCCTACTAGCTATGATGGAAATCCTATATAGTATCAGTATAAAGAAAAATGCGTAGAAAATACTACGCATTATGATACTTTTGCTGATTTATTTTTTATAAATTTCGGTTGTTTCTGCACTAAAAACTTTGTCTTCGCTACCGAGAATACAAATAAAGCAACCCATATACAGAAAAATGCAATCATATGTGTAGATGTGAAATGTTCACCAAATACAAATACACCTAAAATTAAGCTAATTGTTGGCGCAATATATTGTAAAAATCCCACCATATAAAGCGGAATAAGTTGTGCTCCTTTTGCAAAATAAAATAGTGGTAATGCCGTTACAATACCTGCTCCTATTAAAAGTAACGTTGATAACATTGAAATAGATCCAAATGAGCCGAAACCATGTGCTCCTGTCATAACAAGATAAATGATTGCAAACGGCGTCACTAACATCGTTTCCATCGTAAGTCCAATTGTGGCATCATAGTTTAACAGTTTTTTCGTTAATCCGTATAATCCAAATGAAAAGGCAAGTGAAAGAGAAACCCACGGAATAGATCCGAAACGTACTGTTAAAATGACAACCCCTACTCCTGCTAAACCAACTGCAACATATTGCCAAAAGTTTAACTTTTCCTTTAAAACGACTGTACCAAGTAAAATACTAATAAGCGGATTAATATAATAGCCAAGACTCGCTTCAATAACATGATTATGATTAACGGCCCATATGTAAACAAACCAGTTTCCGCTAATCAAGACTGAAGCTATTGTTAATGACATTAATAATTTAGGTCGTTTAAAAAGATTCACAAATTCCCCAATAAACTGGCGAAACCTCTTCGTAACACCTAATACAAGTAACATAAAAACAAATGCCCAAACGATGCGGTGTGCTAATATTTCATCTGCTGGAACTTCCTCAACCCATTTCCAATAAATCGGTAGAATTCCCCACATCGTATAAGCACCAGCCGCATATAGTATCCCTTTTTTTTGCTCTGCTGATTGACTCCCCATCTTCCTTTTTCTCCTCTTCTCATTTTTTCTCCATTATACGGTCTCACATGCTCACTTTACCAATAATCAATCTGCATTTCTTTCGACATTTCTCATACAACGAATAATAAACATACCGTTATTACAACAAGTAACGGTATGCCGAAAACAAATTTCTTTTTATGAGTTTTATGATGAAACATATACATACCGATCCAAGCTCCAACTGCTCCCCCAGCTGCCGCTGATAAAAACAGCGTACTTTCTGGCGTTCTCCACTGTTTCTTCTTTGCTTTTCGTTTATCAAGCCCCATAAGGCTAAAAGCTATAACGTTAATAATAAGAAAATAAATCCATTTCATCGCTTTCTCTCCTTATGAAAAATTCGCTTAATGGTAACACGAAAAAACGCCGGAAACAACTGAAGAACTCTTTTTATCAAACTAGTTTCATTCCTTTTTCTTAATTAGTTACCTTCATATTTACAAAACCAACTAAAATCGCAATTAAAGCATTTAAATAGAAAAATGTTATGAGCAGAATCTTATATTTCATTACATTCACCCACTACCATATCATCAAAAAAACTGCTCTCAATCACTTTCTCCTCAAAATGAAGAACTACAATTAGCCCTACATATAAAGAAACCAAATTTAGAAACCATTCCCCATTCTCATCTTTCTTAGCTAAGCATTTAAATATCTCTTGAAATTGCATACGCTCGTCTGCAGCAACAATCGGACGCACACCAAAATATTTCAATACGAGATTCAGCTTCAACTGCACGGATAATGATAAAATATATTTTAATAGCTTCGTATACTCTGTACTATCTTTTTGACTATACAACTTCACAAGCTTTGGATGTAAATTCGAAATCGATAATTCCTCGTCAGTCACTCTAGTTACTTCTATCGTTTCAATCATCTTTTTCATATCCATCACATTCACCCCTTCTGAAAAAATTCTAAAGCCAAAGAGTACTTAATTCAAAATGTGCAATAATTGTGCGTTTCTCGTCTCTCGTTCTTCCTCACTGACTAAATCATACTTTTTTAGAAGGTGAAAAATATCATTTAATAATTTCTGCGAATGATTACCTTGTAAAAAACTCTTTAACTCTTTAAAGATCCCTTCAGGTAAAGAATTCTTTTGACTTTCGAGCTTATTCATCACATCTTCAATAGAATGATCAATGTTACACGCCATACTAAACTTCCCCCTCTATCCTCTATAAATAATATCCTCAGCTAACGATGTAAACACTTCTCCAACAAGAGAATCTTCATCATATACAGATGAACCGCTATTTTCTTCACGTTTTGCAAAAGGTACTTGTGCGATTACTTCTGTTTGCAATTGTTCTGCTAACATTTCGCCACCGCCTTTTCCGAAGAGATAATTTTTCGATCCATCTTGCTCTTCATAATAAGCCATATTTTCCACAATACCTAAAATCTCATGCTTCGTATGTTTTGCCATTACACCGACTCTTGAAGCAACGAATGAAGCTACATTGTGCGGAGTTGTAACAATTATTTCTTTCGCTTGCGGAATCATCGCTGCAACATCAATCGCAACATCTCCTGTACCTGGTGGTAAATCAAGTAATAAATAATCTAATTCTCCCCAGTGCGTATTCGCAAGGAAATTTTGAATCCATTTATTTAGCATCGGACCGCGCCACATAACTGGGTTATTTCCTTCTGTAAAAAATCCCATCGACATGATTTTAACACCGTGACTAATGACTGGAATTGCCGTTTGATCAATCATCGTTGGTTTCGTATTCGTTTCCATCATAGCTGGAATACTAAAACCATATATATCCGCATCTAATATCCCCACTTTTTTCCCCATACGAGCTAGTGCAGTTGCAAGATTAATTGTCACCGTTGATTTTCCAACTCCGCCTTTTCCGCTCGTTACAGTAATAAAACGTACTCCTGAATCCAGGCGAAGCATGCTCGGCATACCAGTTTCTGTTCTAGTATTTTTCTTTAACTTCTCTGTTAAAGCTGCACGTTCTTCTTGTGTCATAGAACCAAATGTTATCTCCACTTTAGAAGCACCAATTGCGTGAAGTGATTCTTCAATATCTTGTTGAATTTTTGCTTTTAACGGACAACCTTGGATTGTTAGTACTACTTCAAGTTTAACCTCTGTTCCGTTCATTTGTATATTTCTAACCATATTTAATTCTACAACACTTTTGTGTAACTCTGGATCCTCTACATGTTTTAATGCATTCATTATTTGTTCTTGAGTAAGCATGGAACTCATCCCTTCTCTTATTCTAATTTATATACAACATCTTCTTGGCGCTTCATCTGGTGAAAAAGCTTATTACCCGCCGCTAACGGGCGGGATTAATGCGACTATATCTCCAGCCTTTATCATCTCTTCATTCATTACAAACTCCTCATTAACAGCCATCATCACTTTATCCAGCGATTGTAAACAATAGCTGACTTTGAGCCATTCTTTTAATTGCTGCACTGTCATTTCTTGCTTTTCTGAAATTACTAATCGATCCGATCCAACTTCCTCACGCAAATTTGCAAATAATAAAATTGTAATCATTTTCTCATTCTTCCTTCTTTGGTTTTCCTTCTGGATATGGTGTGTTTTCAAGTTGATCTCCAATCCACATCGTTCCATCTTCCCAAAATTCTTTTTTCCAAATTGGAACAATTCGTTTTATACGTTCAATCGCGTACTCATTCGCTTCATAAGCTACTTTACGATGCGGTGATGAAACTGCAATGACTACCGCAATATCCATTATTTCTAGCCGCCCTACACGGTGCGTAATTGCTACTTTTGCATCCGGCCATCTTTCACTAATCTCTTCACCAATTCTCATAAGTTGTTTTACTGCCATCGGTTTATATGCTTCATACTCTAAATGTAGCGTTCGTTTTCCTTTTGTTAATTCTCTCACCGTACCAATGAATGTTGTAATCGCACCTGCTTCCCTTCTTGCGACTTTATTCGTTACTTCTTCAACTAAAATCGGATTATCTACAATTTCAAATAGCGCTTGTCTCATTAGAACCACCTCTCACTTTATGAAATGTCCAAGGCCATTCACTACCTTCGTTATCTTCTAATAATAGAACATCAACAAACATATCTTTTTTATATCCTCTTGTCCCGCCCGGCAATATGATAAACGCATTTGATTCTGCCAATGAAGAAACTGAGCTAGATTTATCAAACCCTGATGGATAAGCGATTAATTTCCCCTCATCATATTGCAATTTTGCTCGTACAAATCTTGTAAATGGATTCGGTTTTAGAAAATCTTCTCCTAATAACGCTTTTTCTCTTTTTAAATGTACTTTTTCACTAAACATATACGTCCGAATACACGGTCTTACGAATAATTCAAACCCTACGTAACAAGCGGATGGATTTCCTGATAAACCAAATAATAACTTGCCATTTAATTGCGCTACAGTCGTAACACTTCCTGGCCGCATTGCAACTTTATTGAAAAGAACAGAGGCACCTAACTTTTCGTAAATAGCTGGTAAATAATCGTAATCTCCTACTGATACACCGCCTGTTGTAATGAGCATATCTACTTGGCTTAACGCTTCTTTTACAGCTGTGAAACATGTATGAAAATCATCACTAAACTTCCCAAAATATTTTGCTCTTCCGCCCGCTCTTCGAATTTGAGACAATATCATGTACGTATTACTGTTTCGGATTTTCCCTGGCTGTAATGAATCATTGACATCCAGTAATTCACTCCCAGTCGCTAACAGTCCAATTACAGGCTTTTTCGCAACTGGTACTTCACTATAACCGAATGTAGCAAGAAGAGCTGAAATACCTGGATTAATGTACGATCCTTTCTTTGCAAGAACCGTTCCTTTACGAGCATCTTCACCTTGAAAAGAAATATTGTCGCCATTTTTGAATGATCGCTTCACTTCCATATAATTGTTGCCATTCTTCTCATATTGACGAGTCAGCTCTAACATAACAACCGCATCACACTCATTCGGAATTTGTGCTCCCGTCATAATTCGAACTGCTTGAAACGGACCTACTTTCTCATGGAATAGCGATCCTGCACCAATTTCACCCACTACTTCAAATACAATTGGCGTTTCATAACTTGCTAAATTAGTATCTTCTGCTCGAATAGCAAATCCGTCATACGGCGAACGATTAAATGACGGTACATCATGGTCAGCTACTAAATCCTCTGCTAATATACATCCATAAGCTAATTCAATTGGTAATAGCTCCTTTAAGCCTTTATCAGCAAATCCCATCACTTTACGAACAGCTTCTTCAACCGTAATTGGCACTCTTCTTTCCATTGTTGACACCCTCTCTATTAACCGAATACGCGATAATATAGTTGTTTCGCTTTCGAAATATCATTTGTACCATGAATAAAAACACGACCATCTCGAAAAACAACCACGCGGTAATCATCGAATTGGCAAGATAGTAAATACGGATTCCGATCTACTTTCCCCAGTTTTTGTAATACTTTTTCTATATCATCAAAATTGTATTTCCTATTGTCTACTGTTCTAATTTGAACTGTATTTCTTCCGCATAAAACAGCTGCTTTCGTTTGATTTTCGTATGATAAATAAGGATAAGTTCGATTCAAACCGCATGAGAGACAAGTGTCTGTTTTTATTTTCCCTAATTTTATAAAATGATTTTGATTACTCCATATATCAAACATGAAAAATGTTTTTCTAATTGCTGAGAAATCTTCCACTAAAATTTTGAGTGCTTCTGCCACTTGATATGCTGCGACGATTTGAACAGTCGGGCTAATAATTCCAGCGGTATCACATGTCACACCTGTAACAGGAATATTTTTCAGCATACAATGTAAACACGGTGTCTCTTGCGGAATAATTGTATAACTCATACCATACGATCCAACGCAAGAACCATATACCCAAGGAATATTATGTTTTTGTGATAAATCATTTATTACAAATCGAATATCAAAATTATCTGTTGCATCAATGATTACATCTACATTTTTTAATAGACCTTCCATATTTTCTGAAGTTGCATCCATTACGAAAGCATGTATTTGTACTTCCGAATTAATTTGTTCTAACCGATTTTTTGCAGCAATTGCTTTCGGCATTTTCTCTCTCGCATCTTGTTCAGAGTACAATTGTTGCCTTTGTAAATTACTCCATTCAACGTAGTCACGATCAATAATCGTCAACTTGCCAACACCTGTACGTACGAAACTTTCGGCACTTGCACTTCCTAATGCGCCTGCCCCTACAATTAACACATGTTTATTTCGAATTTTTTCTTGTTCTTTACTCCCAATTGGTTTGAACAACTGTTGTCGTGAATACCGATCAGCCATTACATACCCTTCCTCTCAAGAACTCTATTTCATATCAGAATGTTGTTTCTGATAACAAGCAAAGTAAGCAAAACCAACAAACCCAGCTCCTCCAATTACATTTCCGATAAAAACAGGAACAAAATTTTTAGCCAAATCCATCCACGTTAGATGACCAGCAAAAATAACAGCGGAAATGACAAACATATTTGCTACTACTTGCTGAAATCCAATCACTACAAATGCCATAATTGGAATCCAAATTCCGATGATTTTTCCGACAAAATCACTCGTCCCGTAAGCGAGCCAAAGAGCAAGACAAACGAGCCAATTACAACCAATTGCTAAAATTAAAGTTCTTCCAAATGATTCATGTAACTTCCCTTCCGCTATCGCTACCGTTTTATTTAAATACTCTCCCTCTGTTAATCCGCCAAGATGCCCAAAGCAATACGCAACGAAAATTGCCCCAATAAAATTCATGAGAGTAATCCAAACCCAGTTATTCAGTACACTTATCAATGTAATTTTCTTTGCATAAAGCGCCATAGACAGTGACATCATATTTCCCGTAATTAATTCTCCTCCTGCTAATACTACGAGCATGAGTCCAACAGGAAATACTGCTCCTCCTAAAACATTCACTAGACTTCCCCAGCGCTCAGGTAAATTCCCTAAAACTCGAATGTTAAGTAAAAAACCTATCGCAATAAACGCTCCTCCTAAAAAACCGAGAATAAGCATCGCTGGCAATGTCTGTCTTACTTTTTGAACACCGGCCTCAATGACAAGCTCAGCAATTTGTTCCGGCTTATGAAATGCCATTACCCATTCCTCCATTTTCTCCAAATAAAAAAGCAGCTTCAAAAAACCTCCTCAAAATAAAGGTTTTTGAATGCTGCTTAATTTCTCTGCACATCTTTTACAGAGATATCAATCATCACTTTTACTATAAAATAGAAAATCCACAACTCTTGTAAATTTTCCATTTTTCACTATGAAGCTAGCTTTATATATTAACCACCGATATGTGACATTTCAATTTTAGGTATTGTTTTCTTATTTGTATGATTTAAGCGTTCATCTGAATAACGATCTTCCCTATTATTCCATATATCGCGTACTACATCTGTAATGTCCTCATCTGTATGTTCAGAACGAAGCAATTCTCTTAAATCATTTCCTTTAGAAGCAAATAAGCAAGTATATAATTTTCCTTCTGCAGAAATACGAGCTCTCGTACATGATGAGCAAAAAGAATCTGTTACTGATGAAATAATACCTATTTCCTCATCGCTTCCTATATAACGATACCTAGTAGCCACTTCACCAGAATAATTTGCTTCTATCCGTTCTAACGGCATAACTTGATGAATCGTATCTACTATTTCTTGTTTAGAGACGACCTCTTTTAAATCCCAACCATTATAATTTCCAACATCCATATACTCAATAAAACGAAGAATATGCTTATTTTCCTTAAAATATTGCGCCATCTGCAAAATGTCCTGTTCGTTTTTTCCCTTTTGAACGACCATGTTTATTTTAATTTTCATTCCAACTTCAGCTGCAGCCTGTATTCCTTCCAGAACCCTTTGCACTTTGCTCCTATTACCATTTAAATAGAAAAACCGATCTTCTTCCAAGGAATCTAAGCTAACTGTTACACGTGATAGTCCCGTCTTATATAAATCAGGAGCAAACTTTTTAAGTAACGATCCATTGGTTGTTAAACCGATATCTTCTACACCATCAATTTTATTAAGGCGCTCAATAAGCTGCGGAAGACCTCTTCGAAGTAACGGTTCTCCGCCCGTAATTCGTAACTTTCTTACACCTAAAGAAACAAAAATACGTGTTATCCTTTCAATCTCATCAAAAGATAAAATTTTATCATTAGACAAAAACGAGTAATCAGGACCAAATATTTCTTCTGGCATACAATATCGGCAGCGAAAATTACAGCGATCAGTAACTGAAATACGTAAATCCTTTAACGGACGTTGCAACTTGTCTAATGTAACTGATTTCATCTTCATTGCCTCACTTTTATTTTATATTTAAAACACGTTCTGGATGGGTATATACATTTAAGGAGTGATTACGAATAAATCCTATTGTCGTAATACCTAAATCTTCCGCTAGTTGCAAAGCTAATTCAGTTGGAGCTGATTTTGATAGTATAATTTCACAACCGATTTTTGCAACTTTCAATAATATTTCCGAAGAAATACGACCACTAAAAACAATGATTTTATCTTTTATAGAAATATCGTTTCTTAAACAATAACCGTAAATTTTGTCTAGTGCATTATGCCTACCAATATCCATTCGGCTTAAAATAATACCATTCACATCACATAAAGCTGCATTATGAACCCCGCCAGTATGATGAAACGTATCCGCAGATTGCTGCATTTCTTTCATTAACCGAAAACAATCCTCTGCCGCAACCTGTACATGGACACCCTTCATTTTTTTTGCACTTAGTGCATCATTAGCAAAAACAAACCCTTGCCTACTCATACCACAACAAGACGTAATATATCGTTTATTTTGCATTTGTTCATAATACGGATTTACTTTTGTCGTTGTTACATGTACAAATCCTTCTTTCTCCTGCATCCATATGCTATCAATATCTTCATACTTCCGAATGATTCCTTCAGACGCCAAGAAGCCTATTACCATATCTTCTATATATTCTGGAGTACTAACCATTGTAACAAACTCCTGTCCGTTCATTTTAATGGTGACAGGAAACTCTGTTACAATGCTGTCCTCTATATGCTTAAACGCCCCTTGTTCATAACGAAAGATTTCTCTTTCTACCTGTATCGGTTTCACGATCAGTATCCTTCTCTCACGTTATATTTTTATCAAAAACAAATACCGAAACTGCAATATCTTCTTCTACTTTCATATCTGAAAACAAATTCACTAATTTTGCTCCAACAAGTTCCTCCAAATGTTCACGGGAATTCGCAGCATACACCTCTTGAATCATTTTCGTTCTAGCCATATGAACCATTTCCGCACCGTCCATCGTACTTGAAATAAATTTTTCAGTAGGTGTTAAGTTTCCATAAAGAGTCGCTATAGCCATATTTTCTGCAAAAACAGTATGAATTCGTTCTGGTCCTTTTCCGAAAAGTTCCTTTCGAAGTTTTCGTATCATATCATTAAATTCATGTACTTTTTTTGACATACAATTATACCTCCCAAAAGCCTCATTTTACTTTATTATATATTTTACCAAAATGAGCCTTCCGCCCAAACTATTTCCTACAAATATTTGGGCGGAAAGGTTCACTTCATGAAATTTATTCGTCTCTTAACCCTTTCCCCATACCTTTTAAGAAATGAAGTCCAAACCCGATAGCACGGTTAATATCTGGGTCTTTCAATACTTTCATAAGATCGAATACCCCTACTTTTTTATTACTTTCTAGATGTTCATTACCTTCTTCTAGCCCGACTAATAAACTACCTATAAGCTTTTTCGTAAGTTCTGGGTCAAGTTCAGTTAACGCACCTGCAGCACCCATCATATTATTAATTAAATTTGTAACAGGCTCACGAGTTACTTGACCTAGAACAATCTTTGCAATTGGTTCTTTCGCTTTCAGCATAGAATTTGCAGCTTCTAGCATTCCAATGTCATTTAATTCCCCTACTATATTAAACATCTGATTTAGAGCTTCTTCATTATTTGTTAAAAGCTCCTTTAAATCATCTAATTTTTGCTGTTTTATTTCTTCCTCAGTTAATTCTTGTTTTTGAATCATTTTTATAGGTGCAGCCATAGTTTTCTCCTCCTACTTATCCGTTAAATGCACATACCCTGGACGTGCCCACTTACGATGTACCTCAATTCCAGCTTGAGGGTGACGTTTTTTATTGCGTGGGTTCGCTTTTGGCATCGGATTTTCGCCATCAACTTCTAACACTTCCATACGCACTTTCGTTTGTTTATACGCAGGTGTATTCGTACGTACATCCACAGCAGGACCTGTTAAGAAATTAATTGCCGTTTCGTTATCTGTAGAGTTCATCGGTAAATATAACTCATTCGCTTTTACACGATCTGTAACGAGTGCACGTAATTTTAATGCTCCAAAAGGAGAGACAAGACGAACTAACGAACCTGTTTTTACGCCACGTTCTTTTGCAAGGTCTGGAGAGATTTCAACGAAAACACCAGGTACTTTCGTTTGAATACCTGTTGATTTATTTGTCATATTCCCTTCATGGAAATGCTCAAGCATACGACCGTTGTTAATGTGAAGGTCGAACTCCGCTGAAAATTCAGCTGGACGTACCCAGTCAGCAATCGCAAAACGAGCTTTTTTATCTGGGAAGTTAAATCCATCTTGGAACAGAAGTGGTGTATTTGTTCCATCAAAACTTCCCCAATGGAAACTGTTCCATCCTTCAAGCACTTCATAATTCGCTTGCGAGAATAATGGTGATAAACTTGCCATTTCAGCAAAGATTTCACTTGGGTGGCTATAATTCCAGTTTGCCCCTAGTTTATTCGCAACCTCCTGGACGATCCACCAGTCTGGTTTCGCATCTCCTAGCGTAGGAAGAACTTGATATAATCTTTGGACACGGCGCTCTGTATTTGTGAAAGTACCTTCTTTCTCAAGAGATGGCGCTGCTGGTAATACAACATCTGCATATTGAGCAGTTTTAGAAAGGAAAACATCTTGCACAACGAAGAAATCAAGGCTCGACAACACTTCATGTACATGATTTGCATTAGAATCTACAAGAGCCATATCTTCTCCGACAAGATACATTGCTTTCATTTTTCCTTCGTCAATTGCGTGAAGCATTTCAATATTATTAAGACCTGGTTCACTATCAATTTTCACTCCGTAAGCAGTTTCAAATTTCGCACGTTCCATTTCGTTAGTAACGTGCTGATATCCTGGAAGCCATCCTGGTAAAGTACCCATATCACAAGCACCTTGTACGTTATTGTGACCTCGAAGTGGGTATGCACCTGCTCCTGGACGACGATAGTTCCCTGTTGCAAGAAGTAAGTTTGAAATTGCAGCGGAAGTATCAGAACCACCTGTATTTTGCGTTACCCCCATACCCCAAAGGATACACGTACCATCTGCATCACGAATCATTTCAGCCATTTGAATAAGTGTTTCTTTTGAAATACCTGTTACTTCTTCTGCATATGCAAGTGTATATTCTTCTAGACTTTCTTTGAAATCTTCAAAGAAGTTTACATTCTCATTAATAAATTCTTGATCATGCCAACCTTGATCGATCATATATTTAGTAACAGCCATTAACCAAACTTGATCTGTACCTTGTTTTGGACTAATAAAGACATCTGATCGCTCTGCCATTTCTGTTTTACGAAGATCAGCTACAATTAACTTTTGTCCGTGTAATTTATGTGCACGTTTAATACGTGTAGCTAAAACTGGATGACCTTCTGTCGGATTACATCCTACAATAATAACAAGACCAGATTGCGCAATATCTTTAATCGTTCCTGCATCACCGCCCATACCAATTGTACGGAACAAACCATCCGTTGCTGGTGATTGGCAATAACGTGAGCAGTTATCGATATTATTCGTTCCAAATACTTGTCGAGCTAATTTTTGAATTACATAATTATCTTCATTTGTAATTTTAGAGGAAGAAATAAATCCGATAGAACCTTTACCGTACTCTTCTTTAATAGTACCTAATTTATTTGCAACTACATTCAGTGCTTCTTCCCATGTAGATTCAACAAACGTTCCATTTTTACGAATTAAAGGTTTTGTAATTCGTTCTTTAGAATTTACGAAATCCCAACCAAATTTCCCTTTTACACAAGTGGAAATTGCGTTAACTGGTGCATCTGAAGATGGCTGTACTTTAAGGATTTTACGCCCCTTCGTCCACACTTCAAACGAACAACCTACACCACAAAATGTACATACTGTTTTCGTTTTCTTCGTACGAGTATCACGCATGGCCGCTTCCACTTCTGATACCGCAAAAATACCGCTATATCCAGGCTCAACTTCTTTAATTAAATCTACCATCGGTTCAAGAATATCTGGTTTTAATCCCGTCATAAATCCAGCTTCACCGAGCATCGTTTTCTCCATTAAAGCGTTACAAGGACAAATCGTTACACATTGACCACAGCTAACGCATGAAGAATCATTAATATTTACTCCTTCATCCCAAATAACTCGTGGGCGTTCCGCTTCCCAGTCTATCGATAACGTTTCATTTACTTGTAAGTTTTGACACACCTCAACGCATTGACCGCATGCAATACATTGATTAGGGTCATAGCGATAAAACGGATGCGTCATATCAACTTCACTTACATCTACTTTCGGTTCATAAGGATATTTTTGATGTTCAATTTCCATTAATTCTGCTGTATTATGCAGTTTACAGTTCCCATTGTTGTTGTCACATACTGTACAGTATAATAAATGATTTTCTAGTAACCGATCCATCGCCTCTGTTTGTGCTTCTTTTGCGCGAACAGAAGCACGCTCAACGTTCATACCTTCCGTTGCTATCGTCGAACAAGAACGCATTAACTTTCCGTCAACTTCTACAATACAAGTGTCACATGTTTGAATAGGATCTACTTCCGGCACGTAACAAATTTGCGGATGTTCAATCCCGTTCTCATTAATAACACCCAATATCGTTGAACCAGGCTCCGTTGTATACTTTTTTCCGTCAATTGTAATATGAACCATGTTGTCATTCATGGTCTTTCCCCCTTTTTGAGAATAAAAAAACTCCACCACGAAAATATACGCACCACATTTTGGGCACGCTATCATCATGGTGGAGTAGTTTATTAGCACATCTTGCTAAAATACCAATCCATTTATTCATAAATAAAACGATAGATTCATAACAGGTCATATCACGATTCCATCTTTAACACTATAATTATAGCGTTAAATGTACAAATATACAATATAAATTTTAAACTGCGCATATGTCTGTATGTAACTATCCATAATAACCCATATAAAGTTCAACGAGGAATAAGGTGAATATATGGAATCTTTTCGAAAATGGATAAGGGGCGAAAAATCTTTCTCTACACATGAGCAATCTGAAACTGTATTAAATAAAGAAATTTCTTCCTCCATGCCGCTTAATCTTAAACACTTATCCAAATTATTTAGTGGTATTCCAGAATTAATTACACGCACTTTCCCGTTAAAAAACGGAAAAGAAGCTGCTCT
Source organism: Bacillus sp. ME78 (assembly GCF_903970865.1). NCBI lineage: Bacteria > Bacillati > Bacillota > Bacilli > Caryophanales > Bacillaceae > Bacillus > Bacillus sp. ME78. The sequence goes on along the minus strand of NZ_CAJCKK010000013.1, from coordinate 15,794 downwards.
TATATATATGGAAGGACTTGTAGATAAAACTGTTATTAATGTAGATATTCTTCGTCCTCTCTTATTTAAAGAATGGAATGAAGACGATTTTTGGGAATCTTCTATTTCTATAGGGAATATTAAAAAAGTTCAGAAGTGGATAGACATTGAGCAATCTCTCTTACATGGCAAAAGTATTTTATTTATAAACGGGCAATTATCAGCTTTAGAACTAGATACACAGGCGGCGCCAAAAAGGAGTATTGAAGAACCTACAACAGAGACTTCCATAAAAAGCTCACACGAAGGATTTAATGAAGTGGCAAGTGATAGTATCGCACTTATTCGTCGCTATATTCCAAATCGCGAATTAAAAGTGAAGGAATTCACTGTTGGCGAACGAGCAACCTCTAAAGTTTTTTTACTTTATCTTGCAGATGTTGCAAACGAAGATGTTGTACAAGATATGGCATGCCGCATTGAATCAATCAAAGTAGATGCTATTCTTACTACCGGTGAATTAGAAGGATTTGTTGAAGATAATTCCTATACTCTCTTCCCACAATTGTCTATCACTGAACGTCCTGACACAACGGCACATCATATTTTGAATGGGCGAATTGCTGTTGTTGTAGATCGCTCACCAGGCGTATTAATAGGACCTATGACCTTTTCATCCTTCTTTCAGACGATAGATGATTACAGCTTCAGACCTATGATTCCATCTTTTATACGACTCCTTCGTTTCACTGGGCTATTTATTGCAATATTTGCTCCTGCTCTTTATATTGCTATGATTTCCTTCCATTATGAAGTGATTCCGCTCAAATTGTTGTTAACGATTGGAGAATCTCGAGCCAAAATTCCTTTTCCTCCCATATTAGAAGCTTTATTAATGGAATTAGTTCTCGAAATGCTCCGAGAAGCAGCGATTCGGCTTCCTGGGCCTGTTGGACAAACAATCGGCGTCGTAGGAGGAATTGTAATTGGACAAGCTGCGGTTCAAGCTGGGATTGTGAGTAACGTTATGGTTATCGTCGTATCAATTACTGCGGTTGCCTCCTTCATTATTCCTAACTTAGAAATGTCAGCAGGAATTCGGCTTCTTCGATTCCCAATGATGATAGCCGCCTCTTTATTTGGCGTCATTGGAATTATGGTTGGAATGGCAATCATTATCATCCATATTCTTTCTATGGAATCACTTGGTGTACCATATGGTAGTCCTTTTTCTCCGTCATATGCTTCGGATTTAAAAGATACCCTTATACGTTTCCCATGGAAAATTATGAAGAAACGGCCACTATCTCTACAATTAAAACAAGATAACCGGCAAAGAGATGTTGAAGAAAAGGAGGAGAATTAGTGACAAAACGTGCAAAGAGGGAGATTACTTTATTTCAATACATTTTAACTATTAGTGGTGTTCAAGTCGGATTCGGCGTACTTACACTTCCGCGTGAAGTTGCACAAGGAGCGAATACAGATGGCTGGATATCTATTATTATCGGATGTGTCATTACTACTTTAGTCAGTCTATGTATTGTAAAAATCATGGAAAAACATCCAGGATATACTTTACTTGATGTGCTGATACGCTATCTTGGAAAATGGCTAGGAAGAGTAGTAATGATTTTTTGGATTTTATATGCTGTACTCGCAGCTGTTTCCTTAATTTTTTCCCTCTTATACGTTATTCATATTTGGATTTTACCTAGATCTCCTATGTCTTTAATTATGATTTTGCTATCTATTCCAATGCTTATGCTTGCATGTAAAGGAGCACTTATTATTAGTCGTTTTGCTGTTTTCACTGTCATCTTTACACTTTGGATGCCATTATTATTATTTATTCCTCTTAAAGATGGGCATTTTATATATCTTCTTCCTCTTATCAAGGAAGGATGGCTACCAATTATAAACACCGTAAAATCAACTATCATTGCGTTTCTCGGATTCGAGTTTGCGTTTGTCCTTTATCCTTATTTAACTAACAAAGCATCTGCAAAAAAAGGAATTGTTATTGCAAATTTGATTACGTTATTTATTTATCTTCAAATCACGTTCGTTTCTTTTATTTATTTTAGTCCAGATGGTATAACAAAGTTTTTATGGCCAACTCTTTCTCTTGTTACACCGTTTCATTTCTCATTTCTTGAGCGGTTTGAAATTATCTTTTTGTCATTTTATCTCTTTATTATTTTTGATTCCTGTATTCCTTATATTTTTACTGCTTCAGATGGTATTAATCAATTACTTAACAAAAAAGGCAGTTCATTACCTATTTATTTTTTATTATTCGGGTGTATTTTCATCTTATTCTTTTATATCCCTTCTTCTTATCAGATAAGTTCGTTGCGGGAATTTTGGGGAACTGCTAGTTATTTTATCGTTTTTCTATTCCCAGTTGTATTTCTCTTATACATGACACTTTATCAGCATTGGAAAAGGAGAAAAGTTTAAATGAGACGCTTTATTCATTTTATTATATTTTGTTTTCTCATAATTTTTTTAGCAGGTTGTGAAGATCGGCTTGATTTAGAAAAACAATCCATCTCATTAATTTACGGTTTTGACGCAAAAGCAAAAGGAAAAGGAAAAGGAAAAGGAAAAGGAAAATTAATTGTGTATCACGTAAATCCTATTTTCAATGAAGATGTAGAGAAAAAGTACGAAATTCATGAAGCGAAAGTACATACACCCCGAGAAGCAAAAGATACGTTTAACAGTTCAAGCAGCGGTTTAGTGTCCACAGAAAAGTTACAGCTTATATTGTTTAGCACGAATTTTTTAAAACAAGAAGGAGCTATGCCTTATCTGGATGTTTGGTATCGCGATCCTAAAAATACAGGGAATATGCGCATGGTTGCAGTAGATGGCCCCATTTCTTCTGTTATATATAATAATTTCAAAGATAAGCCTGCTCTTCCTGAATATTTAACAGATTTAATTAATACGAACAAACTATACAATCGGACCGTGTTTACGACATTCCATGAATTTCATAGACAAACTTTTAATAAAGGCGTAACTCCTGCTATTTCAGAAATAAAAAAAGGGAAGAAAGATGTTATTGTTACCGGTTCGGCACTATTAACCTCTCGTGGAACTTATAAGATGTCTTTAAATCGCTACGAAAGTGCCCTTCTTCTTATGGTGCAAAAGAAAGCTAATATACCCGTTTCACTTACAATGAAAATCCCCTCTAATTTAGTTGAAAGTAATAGCCATCTAAAAGATACAAAAGGCGACGATTTTATAACAATAAATGTTCTTAGTATGAATCATGATATCGGTACAGACTATAGCGATAACCGCTTCAAATTTAATATTAAAATGGATTTAAAAATTGCCGTATCTGAACTTACATTCAACATGGATATAGAAAATGATAGAAAAAAATTAACTTCTCTTATTACAAAACAACTAAACAATGATTTAAACGATTTAATCCACAAAATTCAAAAACAGCAGCTTGATCCATTCGGATTTGGTGATTATGCGAGAGCGTTTCAATATAAAGAATGGAAACAAGTTGAAGATGATTGGCCAAGTTCCTTTTCAAAAGCTAATGTGAAAGTGGCACCAACTATTAAAATTTTAGAAAATGGGATTATTAAATAGAAAAAACACGCTACTTGTTCTTATATGAATAAGTAGCGTGTTTTCATTTCCATTACAAGTATTATTTCAATGGACTATACTCTATTTCCATTTCTAACATTACTATGTTTTTTAGCATATACAAAATATATGAAAACGCCTATTATAATCCATGCCACAAAACTAATTAAAGTAAGCTTAGAAAGGTTCAAAGCCAAATATATACAACTTACTATTGAAACGATAGGTAAAAAAGGTACTAGAGGGGCACGGAATGGCCTCTTCATATCAGGATGTGTCTTTCTTAATACAATGACAGCTATAGATACAAACACAAATGCTGTTATCGTTCCCATATTCACTAAATTAGCTAATAAATTCAAATCCACTAATCCCGCTAATAAAGCTGCTAGTATACCTGTAACCCACGTATTAAAAAATGGAGTTTGTAAACGTTTATGGACACTTGAAAGTCTTTTTGGTAACAGTCCATCTCGACTCATCGAATAAGATACACGAACAAATGCAAACATAGCTACTAACAGAACTGTTGTTAGCCCTGCTATCGCTCCCACCGATAACAACCCAGCAATTCTATCTTCTCCTACAGTGCGCAACGCATATGCAACCGGATCAGCAACATTTAATTCCGTAAACGGAACCATTCCAGTTAGCACGAATGAAACACCTACATATAGAACGGTACAAATGAACAAGGAAACAAGTAGCCCAATTGGCACGTTACGTTGTGGACGCTTCACTTCCTCTGCGGCTGTTGCAACTGCATCAAATCCTAAAAAAGCAAAAAATACAGTAGCAGCGCCCCCTACCACACCGTGAAAACCAAACGGTAGAAATGGTTGCCAATTCTCTGGTCTTACATATTGTGTCCCTACAACAATAAATCCTACAATAACAGCCAGTTTAATAATAACCATTATATTATTAATTCGTGCACTTTCTTTTGCACCACGGCTTAATAAAAATGTAACAACTAAAATAATAAGAACTGCTGGTAAATCAATGATTCCACCCTTCCCCATTCCTGGTGCCGAAGCAAAAACCGTAGGAATGTGAATATTAAAACCTAGTAGCAGTGACTGAAAATACGCTGACCAGCCTGCTGCAACCGCAGAAGTCGCTAATAAATACTCCAGCATAACACACCAGCCAACTATAAATGCAAAAATCTCACCTAGTGTCATATATGTATATGAATATACACTTCCCGAAACTGGAACTGTAGATGCAAATTCAGCATAACAGAAAGCTACACATGCACATATAATTGCCGCTAATACAAAAGATAATACAATCGCCGGACCAGCATGTTTCGCTGCTACAATACCAGTTAATACGAAAATACCTGTACCAATAATTGCTCCAATACCTAAAAGAGTTAAATCAATCGCTCCTAAAGTTTGATTCAATACTTTTTTCTTTTCTTCATCCATTGCTTTCTTTATGAAAAGACTCATTCTTTGAAACCTCTTTTTCAAGTTTATCTCTTACTTGTTACATTCTTTATTACTGTTCTATTTTAAAAATAAAAATATACATAGTTCACTTCCCCTATAGACTTAGTAACCCGTCTCAATAAAAACAGAAAAATCAATCTCTTTATACCGTATTGAATTTTCAAAATATTAATCATACCAAAAAACCATTAAGAATGCTGATTGAATTTATCATACAATTAATTATATTGTCAATAATAAATCACTCAAAAATAATCGGTTGATTATGTATCAAATGTTATTTTTATACATAATTATTTTCTCAAAAACATTGTTGTTTTCCACCTTAATATTCATATGTATTTTATTACATTGATTTTCATACAATTTTCATTACATACAATGTAATGAAAATCATAATAACCTCAAATGAATTATTATTCAAAAATAATAATTCATTTGAGGTTATTTCACCATTTTAATACTAACAAAAAAGTGCAGATTTTCATCTGCACTTTTTTTATTCTTCCACTTCAGCTTCTGCACTACTATTTTCAAGATGCTCCTTCTGAGCTTCCTCTTGCAACTCTGCTGAAATCATCCCATAATAAAGTTCCGGATATAACCCAAATATTTGATATACACTTCCTAAAAACGGCATCAGAATCCCTCTTTTCTAAAGTTGTATTGCCACTTTTAAGGATTCCCTTTTCATTCACTATACATTCGTTTTTGGCGTTTCTTCTTCATCTTGAATACTTAATAAATTTTGCCATTTTTTATACGGAGCGCTATTTGGATCTACATATCCTTTCGCATGCGAGCGATCCCACAATTGTTTAATAAACATTTCTTTCTCTTTCTTTGCAACCATATCAGCACCTGTACCGTAATAGTTCTGGAAATACAACTCGATTTCATCAAGGAATAGTCTTAATAATTCATCTGATGTTTCTTCTAACGTCGGATCATACTTCGCTTCACGGTCATACATTAAAATCATGTCTAAAAGATTGTGGACATGTTCTTTTCTAAGCCATCTTACATCTTGGGCTCCTAATACGAACGGATGTGTATATAAATGTCCACCTTGTATCATCGCCTTTTCTTGCTCTTCTTCAAATCGTGACAAGATGTTTTCATAAATAAACGGATTATGAAGCAATGCTCTGTGTAATTTATAACTTTCGCTTGAAATATTTTTCCCCATCGACTGAATTAAAAAGCTACGTCCCACACCGTTATATTGATACACAAACTGTCCATCAACAGCAACTAAACTAATCCAGCGATACATATATGCGTATAGTAAGGCACGATTACATTTATCATAATCTAATTTTGTTTGAGTCGCATTCAAATCTGGCATAAAGGCTGGTAAGTGCCAATACTTATCTAAATGCGGCGTTAAACTAGATTTTTTACTATTTAATTTGTTTACACGGCGATAATACGATTGGAAATAGTCCCCTTTATCATTCATAAATCCGTTTGAAATATGTCCTGATGATAATTTAGGAAAATCTTGCAGCGATAAGCCATAATGTGCTCGATAACAGATCACTTCAAATGGCGAAAAGGCTTCGTGTACTGTATCTTTTTCTTTAAACATTTCTTGAATCAATTCCTCTTGTAGCTCTTTCTTTAAAGAAGGATGTATACCCCAATATTGTAATTCCCTATGATGAGCAACTTTCGGAATGAATGGACTTGCTAAATGGAACAGGTCTTCAATTTTTTCACGCACGTATTCATCGCGATCACGTTTCTTATAATCTGCTTCTTTTCGCAACGCTTCAATAATATTCAATTCTAATTTATCACGATAGCGTACTTGCAGTTCGTCATAACAATAGCTCAGTATATGTTCGCGATAGAAATCCTCTACCTTTTTCGACTGAATCTCTTCTGTTTTCGCATCACGACAATATTCCCCATACAAACTCATATAAATTTCCGCTGATATATCTTTCGGTAGTACACCTAAATTTAAATGTTGCTGCATATCTTGCCATATCTTTTCTTGCAGCTGTTCCTCTGCTAATACATAAACATTCGTCGGGTTTGTTTTCCCTTCAAATTCCTTACTGCGCTTTTGGATTTCAAACAATAAATTTTCACGTGTTTCATGTAAATTATCAAAAAATCTTTCCCAATATTGAATCATTTTATTAACTGCCTGATATAGCGATTGATATACAAGTTCTAATAGCATTTCTTTTCGATATTCATTTAATTTGTGTACATATTGCGTTACGATGTCTTCAAATTCTCTTTTGAATAAACGTTGCTGATTATTAATCATTTTTCCGAACCAGCCTTGTTGTTGAGCAATTTCTACTCGGCGTACAGCCGTTACCGTGCCATCGATATTACCTACATTAAATTTTTTATCGTAGTTTTGAATTACATTACGCTTTTGTTCATTATTTTCATGTAATCGATTCATTTTTTCTACTAACTGTTTTCGAATTTCATATAACATAAAACGTGCTGCTACTGGGTGAACTGGATCTGTTTTCTTTAAAAACCATGTATTTAATTGATAGGACTGCCCTTCAGAACCACTTGGTGAAAAGCGGTCTGATTCAATCATGTCATATAAAAGTGTCGTTACATGTTCATGTACACGGCTCGGAATCGCATATGCATATAAGCGAACTGCATGATCCACTCTTGCCACTTCACCTTTCATTTGTTCCATCATTTTCAGTTTCGCAGCTGAAATTTTACACTCATGTTGCAAACGATTTAATTCCTCATCTTTTTGCACCGTGCGTTGTACATAACTTTCTACAGCTTCTAAAAACAGTTTTGATTTCGCAACTCCGAGCTTACCACCTTCTGCTCCTTCACGCGTTTCATTGTACATTTGTCTATAGAAAATATGAGCTTGCTCTGGACGGGTAGCAAGATGTTCCAAGTCCTCTAAATAACTTTTACCTCTCTCCGGCTTTTCACGCTGCATCCCACGTTTTACATCTTGGTCATATCTTTGCTTCTTCTCTTGAAACAGTTGATCTAAATGAAGCCACGATTCATCTAAACCTTGCACAGCCCATTTTAAAGCACAATATTTTAACACATGCTCATACGGATAAATGAGTTTTGCCGTTCCTGCCCCGCAATATCGTCCTTTTCCGCTTGATTCTGCTAATTGCTGAATTTGATTGTCTTCTTGTGCAAAATGACTTGTGGACATCGGGCTAAATAACTGTAAATAAATTGTATTTGCCATCTGTTCCATATAATCTGATAAATTGTGTAAATGGTGTCCATGTAGGTTTTCATAATCGTATAAGAAACAATAATTGTACGGTAAATGATGTTGTTTAATTGTATGATTCGTTCTTCCGTCTTCATCTACTTGATCAGGGCGATACTCTAATTCAATTGTTACACCGCCGCGTTTTGATAATTCTCCAGTAGAACCGAGCGTAATAGCATGTAATTCTTTTAACGATGCATAGCCGTTCGCTTGCACCGTTTCAAACTCTTTCGCACTAACTGTTCTCGTCTTTACTAAAACATCCGGCATTAAAAACGCACCGCGTATTAAAATGTTATGATGCTGCAATTTCTTCCGAAGCATTTCACGTAAATATAATGCAATTTGCAGAAACATCCCTGAACCTGTTCCGCCTGCTAGTGATGTTACTATAATGACACGCACACCATATTCCGTTTGATCACTTGTAACCGGAAAAATTTTCTCGATTTCTTGCCAAAAAGACGTCAATTTATCTTCTTTCATCGCAGCACGTAACGCTAAACGTGAAATGACGCGTAACTGTCCTGCTCCTTCTGTTAATGGCTTATCAAGTATAGTCGGATCCATCGGAAACCACTCTGGGATCGTTGGATCTCCCGCAATATACTCCCTAGGCGTTTTACTAGAACTTGTTTGTGTCTTAAACTTTCGAATATGATCAAATTTACTTAATGTATTCACATCTGTATCAAATACGTGCATTGCTACCTTTTTTCGGCGCTCTTCAGGCAGTTTTTCATATATTTGATGCGTCACAGTACTACCGATTCCACCTAAACCAATTAATATTGTTGGAACTTGTAATGTCATGTGAACCACCTTCCTATTCTTGCTTGTTTGAAAAAAGGGAAAGAGAATCAATACTCCATCCCCTTCTTATCCATACCTACTATTCACATTCGTACTTGTAAATCTCCTTACCATATCCTCTATCAATTAGTAAAAGTTCATTTGGATATAGTGTCTTATGTTCTATTCCTACTTCATCCTCTGTTATAAACATTCCATCAATAATCATTCCAACTACTTGTGATTCTTTCGCTACAAAGACAGATTTCGAACCTTTCTTCGCTATAAATGTAACGGATTGCACAGTTTTTCTTTCTGCTCTAAATGGGATACCAAAATAATGGTTCCACCATTTATTTCGAAGTAATTCTGGCTCAGATTGATATAGCCAATCTTTCGCTACCTCTTGATCCCATTCATAATACAGTAGTGCTTTCCGGTGAAATCTTGGCCGAACAATCCATCCTAAAACAATGATTCCTACTACTAGCAGTAATAAAGTGATAGGAATGACAAACTTAAAAATAAGCGCATATTTTTCATAAAACGGAGCATCTTGAATATGGAATGTTATGTTCTTCTTTACTTCTTGTAATTTTGAATCCTGCATTACGATGGTAGCTTCTACGGTGCCGGTATCTGTAAAATTAAATGTGTCGGAGTAATAGGGACGAGGATAAACATAGATTTGATTTCCATGTTGCTTTATTTCATAATTGATTGATTGTTTAGATGTGACACCAGTAGATTTTAATAGTTTTTTTACAGCTTCTTCTGTCATCGGCTTACCATCTAACTGTGGCTGCAAAACAAATGGTTTACTATTCTCTAAATTTGTCACTTTTTCTTCATAATCTTTTGTAACAGTTTGAAGTGATAATTTCGGTTTCTCAGCTGTTTCAATTTTAAATTCTTTCGTCTGTCTATAAAACCCCTTTATATTCATATGAACTTTCCCGCGTACTAACCCTTTACCAAGCTTAGTTTCGTAATAAAACACATGCCTCTTATCGTCCCACTTCATCGGATATTGTTTTCCGTCTATTTCTACTTCTGCCTGAAAGTAAGAAGACTGAACTGGCAACTCCGTAGGCTTTGCTTCAATAACAGCAGTAACACCTTCGTACATTTCCTCTACATTTTTTTGACTACTATCATCTTTGTCATAAGTAGAAACCGTATAATTAAGCGCTGGTTCAACTAGTACTTGTAGTCCTTCTTTCTCAATGTCCTGGTCCACTTCTATCGTATAAGTTCCTGGTTTAATAACTTCCTGATTTTCCGTACTTATATGAACTATATTTCCGAACAATTTTGCTTCTCCTGGTGCATGTATGGAAAAAGAAGATTGTAATTGTAATGGTTTAGAAATTTGTGTGACCTGATAATCGGGCAGAGAAGGCGATTGTCGTACAAGCGTCATACGCTTTAATGGAAACGGTGTTGTAATTTCTACTCTTTTCCCCACTACTTTCGTTTTTACAATCGATTCAACAGAGGAGAATGGATCACGATTTGCAACTAATGCTGCCACTTGATTTACACTTTTTACAATGCCATCTTCTCCGCTTGACGGCATAGTAACACCATTTATCTCTTTCTTCCATATTTCTTTGAACGTGTTTAATTGTTCTTTTTCTTGTTGTCCTAAATCTTCTTCCATCGTAATTAAGACTGGGTGTAACGATATCTTTTTTGCATCCATTTCTTTCTTAAACTGGGCTAATTTCTGCAAAATTTGTTCTTTTCCGCCAACCTTATCTTTCTCTAAATCATTAAATGCCCCGTCAGTTAATACAATAAGCCAAAATTCACGTTTTCCATCTATATCTGCTTCCTTTTTTATAGATTGCATCGCCGTTTCTACCGCGCTAAATGGAGTATTTAAATACGTTTTCCACGCTCCAATTCCCTCAATTTCTGTTTGCCTTTTATCCTTCGTTAACGAAATGTTTAATGGATCATTCGGCTTACTCATTGGAACGTAAGAAAATTTATCTTTTTCATCTAATAGCGCAACTAAACTTTGCAAAGCATAATTGGCATATTTCCAGCGATCGTTATTTCTCATGCTGCCCGAATCGTCATATACAAGTGAAACGACCCTTTCCTTTGCCTCCTCTCCTTTTGCAAAAGCTGATAAAGGTAAACATATAAATAGAAACAACATGAACGTGGCACAAATTCGGATTTTCATGATGAGGCTTCGCCACCTTTGTAGACAAATTCCTATGTTTAAATTTATGAGAGGAAACAAGATATATGACTTGTATTTTAGGACAACTAACCCACCATAACTTTATTATGTAAACAAATCATACACTTGGTAATATTCCTTCTAGCATTCTCTATCCAATTATATAAGTAAAAAAGCCTGTTTAAGCTCCACGCTTAAAACAGACTTTTCCTACTTTTTATTTTAAAAACACATAACAAAAAGTTTGATTTTTGACTTAACACATCACTTCTATTGTAAATCCACCAGGTGCTTCAACGTAAAACGTATACGCATGGACATGCTTAGGAGGCTCCACCAAAAATCCATCTTCCTTCAATCTTTGATTTATCTTATCTACTTGTTCTTCACTTTCTTGTGGAAATCCTACATGAAATGTTTTTGGATACTGAACTTCTTTTCCTTTCATTAAAGTTAGTATAAATCCATCATTATCACGCATAACTGCAAAGGCATTCCCCCTTGTTCCACTACAAATTAAACCAAAATACCTCTCTAAAAACTCTCTAGATGCTGTTACATCTGTAACTGTTAAATTAAGATGTTTAATTCCCAATCCATCACCTTATTTCTCAATTTTCTAATATTTTATCATACAAATAAAAAACACGCTTTTCACAGCGTGTTTCATTGCTTTACATACACTTCAACAATCGGATTTTCTTTATTGTCCGCATGCAAGCGTATATTCGCTTCACTTGTATTATAAATACTAGCTAATAACATTATCGTTAACACATTAGGTATCTTCGCATCACTTCCGTATTTTCTCTCAAGCCCTTCCTTATATTCAAAATCTAAATCCCCCTGCACATATGTATACACTTCAAAACCATCTTCTAAATTGCAAACTACTGTATCAATAATATCTGCCCCTACTTGCTTCTTCATTTCCTCTCGCAACGCTTCAATAAATTCTTCCCACGGTACTTCGTATGTCTGAAACTGATCTGTAGATTTCATGCCTTTTCCTCCTTATATATCCTCTTCTTATATTTCCCCTTTCCTATAACAATTATGATAGATAGGACATTCGTACAAGCCGCACTTGTCCCCCTTACATATCGTATTACTGTAATGCGGAAGGAGGAAAGAACATGCATAGACAAAAATGTTATGATACATGCCGACGTTATTTTGGAAAAGTTGTTCGGATTGAAGACCGTGATGGCCGTATACATTTAGGTAAAATAATCGATTTGACACAAAACTCTGTATGGATCGAACCGGTGCAACAGCGCTCATCTTTTGATTCAGGATTCGGATACTATGATGCTTATGCAAACGGTGGTTGTGACCTTTGCGGCGGCCTTAGCAGATGTGATAGTTGCGGATTTGGATGCGGTGGTGGATTCAGCAGTTGCGGATGTGGTGGCCGTGGTTGCGGTAGTTGTGGTGGCGGCGGCTGGGGTGGCGGCGGTTGTGGCTGGGGTGTTGAACTCGGATTTGGTTTCATCTTCGGAATTACATTAGCTGCATTATTTTTCATTTAACATAGTAAAGAGTTGGCTACCTTTAGCCAACTCTTTTTCTTTATTTTTCACATATAAAAATACGATGCCCTAAAATGTGTTGGTACATAAGCCGTACATTTTCATGCTGTACCCACGCCTCATATAACTCATTCGGAATATGTGAGGATACATTCCATTCGGGCTCTTCTACATAGCCAGAGATTGTTTCTGAAATCGTGCCACCGCCAGCAATTGTGATTCTTTTAAAATTTGCTTTCTGAAATAATTGTACCCACTCATTCTCAGTTAATAGTTCTTTCATGCCATATAATTGGGCGATTTTTTCTTCCTCACCCTTATCAATGTGCCTATCAATAATCATTTCAATGACAACAAGCTTACCATCCTGCTGTAATACACGATAACACTCCGAGATAACCCTTTCTTTCTCTGTAAAAGCGATGATTGATTCTCCAAGTACGAACTCAAATGAGTTATTCAAACAAGGTAATTGCTCTACACTTCCTTTAATTAATTGTATATCTAACCCTTCAAACAACCATCTATCTTTTGCCTTTTGAATCATAATTTCATTCTTTTCAACCGCTGTTACTTTATAACCAAATTCCCTTGTCATATACGCCGCTGTTTTCCCTGTGCCGCAACCTATCTCAAGAACATTCGCTCCCTGTCCAAGAGGCAGTTGTGCTAGCAATTGTTTCGTTAACGTAAAACCACCTGGATGAGCACTTCCTATTCCGTAATAAGCTAGGAAATCGATGTATGTGTTTCGTTTCATAGGACTCTCCTTCAAGTTTTCTATAATACATATATTCATCCTCAAAAAAATAGTGCACAGAAAAAAAAGCATTTTCAAGTACAATGTTGCAACTTGAAAACGCTTTTTTTACTATTTCTCTTCTACATACGCCCATTTGAAACTATATTCCGGACTAATATTATGTTTTACAATTCCCTTTACATTTGGTTTCATAACATACGATCTACCACTTTGATATAAAGGTACGAGCGCTACATCTTCTTCAAGTAACAGTTTTTCTGCTTTCCCTAGCTCTGTCCAACGTTTTTTTGCATCAGCCATCCATTCCGTCTTACTTTTATTAATAATGTCATCATATTTTGAATTTGAATAGCTCATCTGATTCTGTGAATTTTTCGTTTCAAACATATCAAGATATGTCATTGGATCCGCATAATCTGGATTCCAGCCGCCATATGAGAAATCATAATCTTGGTCTGATTCTAATTTTAGTTTTTGCTTAAATGGCTGAAGTTTAATATTTACTGTTACACCCTTTAAATTCTTTTCAATTTGATCTTTTACATACTCCCCAACCTTTTTCGCATTACCAGTATCATAATTTAATAGCTCTATTGTCACTTGATCTTTTCCAAGTTCTTTTTTCGCAGCTTCCCAGGCTGCTGCTGCCTTTTTAGAGTCTTGTTTTAAACCATTTTTAAACGTTTCTGCGAAATCTTTACCGTCTGGTCCAGCTGCTAAACCTTTTGGTACTAAATAATCCACTGGTTTTGAACCATCATTTAAAATGACATTCGTTAAAGCTTTCTTATCGATTGATAATGCAATTGCTTCACGTAATTTTTTACTCTTTAACGGTGTATCTTGCCCACCACGTTTTTGATTTAGACGTAAGTAAAAAGTACTTGTTTCTGAATATGCACCAAACTCTTCTTTATTATTTCTATACTTATCAACAAATTCACCTGATAAAAGTGTAAAATCAATCGCACCTGTATCATATAAATTTACTCTTGTAGCTGGTTCTTTTACTACACTATAGTTGATTTCTTCTAGTTTTACAGTCTTTTTATCCCAATACTGATCATTTTTCTTTAATTTCCAACCTTGTTCATGCTTCCAATCAGTAAGTACAAACGGTCCATTATAAACTGTCGTATCAGACTCTAAACCGTATTTATCTCCTTTTTCTTTTACGAACTTTTCATTTAATGGATAGTATGACGCGAATGCCATTAAATTTAAGAAATATGGTACTGGTCTCTCTAGTTCAACTTCCAGCGTATAATCATCTACCGCTTTTACACCTAATGTAGACACTTCTCCTTTCCCTTGATTTATTGCCTCTGCATTTTTAAGATAGTAAGCAATAAACGCATATTCTGCAGCTGTTTTTGGATCTACTAGACGTTGCCATGCAAATACGAAATCTTTCGCTGTTACAGGATCACCGTTTGACCATTTTGCATCTTTTCGTAATTTGAATGTATATTTTTTGCCATCCTCGCTTTTCGTACTAGATTCTGCCGCCGCTGGAATTGGCTTGTTATCTTTATCTAGACGATATAACCCTTCCATCGTGTTTCCTAAAATTTGAGAACCTAACGTATCTGTATTTTTAGAAGTATCCATCGTCGGAATTTCATTCGTTTCTGTACGATTCATTACTTGCTGTGCCGCATATTTAATATCGGATTTTTTCTCTTCCCCGCCACTATTAGACGTCGTAGTCGTTTTCTTCTCCCCACCAGAAGATCCAGAACATGCTGTTAACGCCACACTCATTGCTAATACTGGCGCTACAACCGCCGTAAACTTTTTCATCTTTTTCTTCATTTTTGTACCCTCCCCAATTATATGTACGAAACTAACTTTGAGAGACTTTCTTTCGATTTATTTATTAGAAAATTCTTACTAATTATTATTCTACTATTTTCTTCTGATTTGTAAAGTGTTTTTATGAATATTCTGAATAATTAATCTAATAAACACAATAACTATTACTATACGAATTCTCCCACATCTACTATATGTAAGTGCCACTTTTCTTATTCTTCTCTATTTAATTTAATAGTAAAAGAGCGTTCTAAAAGTCATTTATGAACTGCACCCCAATTGTTAGACACAGTCTAACAATTGGAGGTGCAGTTTTTCTATGGCTAAATTTACAGCTGATGAAAAAATACAAATCGTTCTACGTTATTTGAACGGAAATGAAAGTTAT
>NZ_CAJCKK010000012.1:0-147022 GCF_903970865.1 Bacillus sp. ME78 | reverse complement strand
GTTGGGCCTGTAGTTCCTTCCCCTGTCGCCCCAGTTGCTCCCGTATCTCCTGTTGCACCCGTCGGACCTTGAATTCCTTGTATTCCTTGAGCACCTTGCACTCCTTGTGCACCTGTTGGGCCTTGAATCCCTTGTATTCCTTGCACTCCTTGTGCGCCCATTGGACCTGTTGGACCAATCGCCCCTTGAGCACCTTGCACTCCTTGGGGACCCTCTGGACCCGTTGCTCCTATTTCTCCTTGTATACCTTGAATTCCAGTTGCTCCTTGTACTCCTGTTGCTCCCGTTATCCCTTGCACACCTTGAATTCCCTGAATTCCTTGGGGACCTTGTGAGCCTGTTGCTCCTACCGGTCCTTGAATTCCTTGTATCCCCTGTGGCCCCTCTGGACCCGTTGCTCCAGCTGGCCCCGGTACTCCTTGTATTCCTTGCGGGCCCTGAAGTCCCTCTGGGCCTTCTGGACCTGTTGGTCCTATATCGCCCATTGGACCTTGTATCCCTTGAACTCCTTGTGGTCCTGTTGCTCCTGATGGCCCTGGTACTCCTTGTATTCCTTGTGGACCTTGATCTCCTGTTGCTCCTGTGGCCCCTTGAGGACCTATAGCCCCCTGTATCCCTTGCGGACCTTGATCTCCTGTTGCTCCCGTTATCCCTTGAATACCTTGAACTCCTTGAATTCCTTGTTCACCAGTTACTCCCGTCGGACCAGGAATACCTTGAATCCCCTGCGGTCCTTCTGAACCTGTTGGGCCAATTGGCCCTTGAATTCCTTGAATTCCTTGTATTCCTTGCAAGCCCTGTGCTCCCGTACTTCCAGTCGGACCTGTAGTTCCCGTTGCTCCTGTTACCCCTGTACTTCCTGTAGCCCCAGTACTCCCCGTTGCTCCAGTCGCACCTGTACTTCCACTCGGTCCGCCACCCGGACCTGTCGCACCAGTTGGCCCTGTCGGACCAGGAGGTCCTCCAGATGGTCCAGTTATTCCAGTTGGACCTGTTATTCCAGTCGGGCCTGTTATTCCTTGACCAGTTGCTCCAGTCGCTCCGGTTGCACCTGTATTTCCACTCGGTCCTTGTGTTCCTTGTATCCCTTGTGCTCCTTGTATTCCTTGTGGACCAGTTGCACCCGGTAACCCTTGGACGCCTTGAATTCCTTGAGGTCCCTCAGGTCCCGTCGCTCCAATTGGCCCCTGTAATCCCTGTATCCCCTGTATACCTTGTGCCCCAGTCGCTCCCGTTGGACCAATCGGACCTTGTAACCCTTGCACCCCTTGAGGTCCTGTCGCTCCAGTTTCTCCTTGTGGTCCTCTCAATCCTTGTGGCCCCTGCTGTCCTTCTGGTCCAGTTGCACCTATTGGCCCAACTGATCCTTGTATCCCTTGCACACCTTGAGGTCCTGTCGGGCCCATCTCCCCCATCGAACCTTGTAATCCTCTTGGTCCTTGAGGTCCTGTTGGGCCTTGTGGACCAGTTGGACCAGTAATCCCTATACCTGTAAATCCAGTTGGAACAGGGGGGAAAGTAGGCCCAATAAGTTCGGGTGGAATTCTAAAATTAGAGCTTAACGAATTTTGCTTCCGATTATTATCACGATTCTTCACACTTTCACCACCTACAAACCGTCTTTTTCATAATAAATAAGCCTCTTCTTAATCTATTTACAAAAATAATTTCCAAGACTATTTTTATTTTAAATAATAAAAACTCCCTTAATGCCTTAAGGGAGTCCTGCAATTGAATCCATATTATCTGTATTAGGGACAGCTTGTGCTATACCCGATGCATTTACACTTTGCCCCATATTTGTTCCTGTTACAGTACCAGCAGGAGTGCCTCTTGTATATGTTGTTGTGACAGAATCTCCTGGTTGTAAACAAAGCTTTGTCTCCGTCCCTATTACTGTAACAACATCAATCCAAGTGCATCCCATCGAACCACTATATGATTTCGAAGCAGTAAATGAAGTATCACTCAAATTATCACCGGTAAATATATTTCCAGTATTATTAACAATAACAAATTCTTTTATATGCGCAGGCATAATTACACTCTACCTTTCCTTTATGAACCTAACGTACGTGTACTTGTTGCCAAAGGCGGAAGAAATACCGATGTTCTAATCACCGCTTCTGGCTGCCTTTTTCCATTTAAAAAAATAGCCGCACTCGATCCTCCAGCACCTGCATATACTTTTGCCACAGCTAAAGGCGAGATATCATAACAGTCACCGACATTAACAGCGCCTGTATTATTAATAATTTTCACTTTACGCAAATTAATTCCCATTTCCCCCTCCTCCTTTTTTATACTGTATGCAAAAGAAAAAAACTTGAAACAGACTCGTTTCAAGTTTTTAACTATTAACTATTTCGTTTCACCTTCATATTGAAGCATACCGCCAACCATGTTCACTGTTTTAAACCCTTGCTCATTTAAATAATGACATACATTTTCACTGCGCATTCCCGAACGACAAATAAAGATATATTCATTCTCTTTATTAAAGAAATCTACTTTATGTGGGATATCGCCCATTTTAATATGTACAGCTTCTGGAATCTTTCCTGCCGCTACTTCTTCATCTTCTCTTACGTCTACTAGAAATAACGTTTCTCCATTTTCTAAACGCTCTTGTACCTCTTCTGTAGTAATTGTATTAACTTCTGTCATATGTAGTTCCTCCTTATATACAATAAAACCTTTAGTTTCTTTTTCACAAACATTCTCTACCAATTTTAGCACGCAAAAGAAAGAACGCAAAGAATCGAAAAACTATTTCTCAATTTTCTCTAAAAATTTATTCTTTACAAACATAACTAGCACATTGTATCCTCAATATACTTGTTTTATGAAAGGAGTCGATTAAAATGACGCTTTTTCTTTTCATTATGGGCATTGTGTTCTTACTCGCTGCAATTATTGCTCTTAGTATGAAAAATAATAGAAAAATAAACTCCCCACAAGAAATGTCATTCTTATTTCTATTGCTTAGCATAGCGTTTTTCGGTATAGCAATCGCTACATATATTTTCCGTCTACAAATTATGTAAAAAAAGGTGCCTACTACAAACATTGCACCTTTTCCCCATCATTTGTCTTTTACACAAAACTAGATACTTTCCGATTTAAAAATTCATAAACTTTTTTTTCAAATAAATGAATATCAAATGCTCCTGCCATATGCCCATTTATACTTTCAATCTCATACACTTCCGCATATTTTCCTTGTTTTTGCAAAATATCTACCATTCTATAATTATAACGAGACGGCTGAAGCAAATCTTGTTTACACGGAATCATAAGTACATTCGCTTCTATGTTAGAAAGAGATTCTTCTAGTGAAGAAAACCCATGTGCAATATCATGCAATAAAACTGCCTTCGCAGTATACATCCATGAATTTGCATCTACTAACTCTATACTTCTATATGTCGCTGTATTTATCTCTTTTTCAAATGATGTTAATGTAGAAAACTTTTCATAAGGTTCTATCTCGATACTATTACGAGGAAATGCCATTTCATAAAAATGCTCATCAAACGCATTCATAAACATCATTCTACTCGCTAAATGAAGCCCCTTTATAGGCTGCTCTTCTCCATATTTTCCATCTTTCCAACTTGGATCCAGTTGAATTGCCTCAATCGCATTTTGCGCTACGTTTACTGACGTAATAATTGGATTTTGTGGGTTCGTAATAACGCCAATCATCCGCTCTACCATATGTGGATAGTGAACCGCCCATTGTTGTGCAATCATTCCCCCCGCCGACGGTCCGATTACAGCGTGTAACCTTGAAATTCCCATACCTTTTATTAACTCATATTGCATACGAGCTACATCAAGAAATGTAAAAACCGGAAAATCCATAGCATATTCTTCTCCAGTTTCTAGATTAATCGATTTCGGTCCTGTTGTAATCACATATGGATTCCTCGCCTGCACATTACAAAGGTTATCCGTACATATAACAAAATACTTATTTGTATCAATTGCTTTCCCAGGTCCAATGAGCCCATCCCACCAACCAGACTCCTCATCATGCACTGTATATTTTCCTGCCGCATGACTTGTTGCACTAAAATAATGACAAACCAAAATCACATTTGACCTTTCTCTATTCAACGTACCATATGTCTCGTATCCCATTTGAACAGGAATTTCTCTGCCATTTTCAAACATAAACTCTTTTAAAACGAACTTCTCCTTTTTTACAATTTGCACAGACTCTCCCTCTCCCTGTTATAGTATGAACTGCTTACTAAAGATTTTTTTCTATGTAAACTAATCTCCTTCTTCTTTTCATAAATAAATGAATAATATACAAAATTAGCCACAAAATAGCACTATATTACAAGATTAAAGAGGGCGTACATATGATTTGGAATTGGTTACGTAAGAAAAAAAAATCAAATACACCAGAAGCAAACGAAACAGATAACTGGGAGCAGCATTCTAACAATCAAGAGGATGATAACGAAGAACAGACTAGAAGTATGAAACATAATAAGGGTAAAAATAACGAGCAAAAAGATTCTTCTCAGGATACGCAACAAAGTGCTAAACAGGAGGACTCGTCTCAAGATAAACAACAAAGCGCTAAACAAGAGGATTCCTCTCAAGGTAAGCAACAAAACGATAAACAAGAGGATTCTTCTCAGGATAAGCAACAAAGTGCTAAACAAGAGGATTCCTCTCAGGATAAGCAGCAAAACTCTAAACAAGAGGATTCTTCTCAGGATAAGCAACAAAACTCTAAACAAGAGGAAACTTCTCAGGATAAGCAACAAAACTCTAAACAAGAGGATTCCTCTCAGGATAAGCAACAAAGCGCTAAGCAAGAGGATTCCTCTCAGGATAAGCAACAAAGCGCTAAGCAAGGTGATTCTTCTCAGGATAAAAAACAAAATACTAAGCAAGATGAACCTTCTCAAAATAAGCAACAAAGCTCTGGAGGTAATAGTATTTATGACTTTACAAAACCAGAAAAAGACCGTATTCATTCTCTACAAGATTTAATAGAGAAACTTAAAAAGTCTAGTGATTTTATTAATTACCATACATCTGACGATGAAACGATGCCTTATTGGATTTCTTACTATCGCCCTTCACTTGATGGAGAGAAATTACAGAAATATTTAATGCCTACTCTTTTAGAGAAACCTTGTGCTTCTCTAGAAGAACTAAAAGAACATATTCCGATGAGCGGCATTACAATTACGAACGACTTACAAAAAATTGAGGATATGGTTTTAAAGGGGCATGCGATTATTCAATTGAATCAGCAAGATCAAAAATGTATGCTTGCAAACATTGCAATTGATAATTATCGTGCACCAACCCCTCCTTTAAACGAATCAACTGTTATTGGTCCGCAAGAAGGTTTTGTAGAGGATATTGATACAAACATTAATTTAGTTCGAAAACGTCTTCCTGTTTTGGATTTACAAACAAAAGAAATGATTATCGGCGAGTTTTCCAAAACAAAAGTTGTCATGATGTATTTAGACAACCTCGCTGAAAAAGATAATGTAGATTTTCTAGAAGAATCATTACGCGCTCTTGAGTATGATCAAATTAATGATAGTGCTTATATACAAGAATTGATGGGTGAAAAATCAATCTTCCCTCTCTATATCAATACAGAACGCACTGATAGAGTTACAAAAGCACTAATTGATGGAAAAATCGCTATTTTCGTTGATGGTTCTCCAAGTGTTTTACTAACACCTGTATCCTATTTCGATTTTTTCATTTCACCAGAAGACTATAACGTCTCCTGGATGTACGCTACATTTTCAAGGATTTTAAGATTAATTGCCGTTCTATTTTCAATTTGCGCTACACCGTTATACGTTGCAGTTTTAAATTATCATTATGAACTTATTCCAAGTGATTTACTTGAAACTTTGATTTTATCAAGGGCACAAGTACCATTCCCACCTTTAATTGAAGCGCTCTTTTTAGAACTTGCAATTGATTTATTAAGAGAAGCCGGCGCAAGGTTACCAATGAAAGTTGGTCAAACGCTCGGTATTGTAGGCGGTATCGTAATCGGGCAAGCATCTGTACAAGCTGGTTTAACGAGCAATATTTTATTAATTATCGTTGCCTTATCAGCACTTGCTTCCTTTATTACACCTATTTATAAAATGGGTAACGCTGTTCGATTACTACGCTTTCCTTTTCTTATGTTTGCAGAAATAGGCGGATTGTTCGGGATTTCTCTTGGATTTATCTTCTTATTTACTCATCTATTCAGGCTTACTTCTTTACGCAAGCCGTACGCTTTGTTTTATCCAACAAGACAACAATCTGTTAAAGATTCTTGGATTCGTTTTCCTTTAACAATGATTGATACAAGAGATGTACAAGCAAGGCCACAACATGTAAAAAAAGCAGCGAAAGGAATTTCAACAAAACATAGATCAGACTTTGATGATTAAGAAATGAGGTGCATTCGATGAGTAAAGTTCAAGAAAAATATCAAATATCTCCTGTCTTTGTTTTCTTCTTAATTCACGGTGCACAGTTCGGTGCTGGAGTTCTCGGATTCGCTCGAATTATCGCAAAAGCCGCTGGATACGACGGCTGGATGGGAGTTATAATCACAGGAATTTTTATCCATATTATTATATGGATGATGTATGTCTTATTAAAAGAAACAAATGGGAATTTAGTTGATTTACATCGGCAAACATTTGGAAAATGGCTAGGAAATGGCATTAGCATCATCTTTATGGCTTATTTTTTAATCGTTAGTATTTCAGTCATCCGAACATATGTTGAAATTATTCAAGTATGGATGTTTCCTACCGCTTCCACCTTTATGTTAACACTCTTTTTATGCTTAGTTAGCTATTACATTATCTCTTCTGGATTTCGTGTCATTACCGGTATTTGCGTCATCTCTGTTGGTGGTACATTAGGATATTTATTTCTAAGTTTATTCGTTTTGAAATATTCACATTGGGATAATTTACTACCTATATTCACACATTCTTTTTCAGACATTTTAAAATCCGCTCAACTGTCAATCTACAGTATGACCGGTTTTGAGATTTACCTCATGGTGTATCCATTTGTGAAAAAGCCTATGCAATCTCATAAATACGCTCAGCTTGGAGCACTATTTTCAAATCTTCTATATCTATTTAGTACCCTTTTAGCCTTTGCATTTTTTAGTGAGAAGCAATTGTTAAAAACAATATGGGCACAACTTTCTATGACCCAAGTCATTCAATTACCATTTATAGAAAGACTCGAATATATTGCAATTTCAGGCTATGCACTCGTTATTATTTCAAGTTTTATCCTCCCTTTATGGGCGTCAATGAGAGGAACTCATGAAATATTCCGTGTAAAACAAAGGGGTGTTTTAATTGCTTTTATCTTTATCACTCTCATTGTTTCGCAACTTTTAACAAACAGACACGATATTAATAACTTTATTAGTAATGTATCAAAAGTTAGTTTTTGGCTCATTTATATATACATCCCAATCCTATTTATTATTGTGTGGGTGAAAAGAAAATGGAAAAAATCAAAAGCACAAGTAAATTAATACTTATTTCTTGTATAACATTCTTCAGTCTAACTGGATGTTTACAAAAAAATATTATCGATGATGTACAACTTATTCAAGGAAGCGTTTTTGATGTCGCAAAAGATAATAAAGTAAAAGTGACATTCGTTTGTCCCATTCAGAAAAAAGGAAATAAAGTTCAAGTTTTTGAAGGCAGTGCAAATGCGGTAAAACAAGTAAAAGCAGACACATCTTTAGAGTCTTCTCAACCATTTGCTAGCGGACAAATGCGTGTCGCTCTATATACAATAAGACTTGCCAAAACAGGAATGTCTACTTCATTCGATACATTACTTCGAGATGTGAATATAGGGAACGCTTTATATGCTGCTTTATTAGATGGGAATGGTACTGAACTTTTAAAAGGCAAATATTCGACTTCATACAACGTTGCAATTTATATAAAAAAATTGCTAGAACATAACATGGAGACCGGACCTTTACCAGCGGATAATCTACATATAGGAGCATTTCGCTATTATCAAGAAGGAAAAGACTACTATATTCCCATTCTAAAGAAGCATGGTGATAAAATAAAAATTACCGGAATTGGCCTTTTTAAAAAGGATAAATATATCGGTAAAATTGCGGAAAAAGATATGTTCATATTTAAAGGACTATTAGAGAAACATAAATTAGATTCACATGAATTTAAAACAGATTCTGCGTACGTAATGATTAATAATATTCGTTCTGTTCCAACTTACGATATAAAAATTAAAAACGGAAAGCCTTCTTTTTTCATTAACGTTCGTCTTGATGCACGTATTCAAGAACTATCAAAACAAATTAACTTAGAAAATAACAAGAACACAAAAAACATTGAAAAAGATGTCCAAAAACAATTAGATAAACAAGCTGCTAAGTTAATTAAGCAACTTAAATCTTTAGGCGTCGATCCTCTCGGGCTAGGTGCAAAGTATAAGCAACATTATCGCCCATTCAAATTAGAAGAATGGAGACAAATGTATAAAGATGTTCCGGTTCATATAAAATACACCGTAAATATTACAAATTCTGGTGTCATTGAATGAGAAATGATTGAACTCCTCTCTCCAGCATGATACAACGGAGAGAGGAGTTTTTTTATTATCAAATAGAGAGAGAAGATATTTATGGGGGAGCTTATGTCTAAAAAATTAGTAAAGCCTATTTTAAATGGTATTTTATTTCTCGGCGTCTTTTTATTTGCTCATACATACTTAAAAAATGTTTCCTTCACACGTTACTTGCTTGTCGTTATACCAATGTTACTGGTCGGTATTTTTGGCATCGATCTTATTTCATCCCTTTTAATAAAAAAAGAAGAATAACGAGCGAACATCTTATTTCGATAAGATGTTCTTTTCATTTCATAATCACCTTATGTTACAATAAACTTCGGCATAACGTAAGAAAGGATGAAACAACATGACAAACGAAAAAGGTTTAGATAAAGGATACGAACTTGTTGCGAAAATGCATGAAGTATTCGGACATCCTGTAACAAATACTCCAACAAAATTAACAGAAGAGCGCGCAAAAATCCGTGCAAGTTTTATGCAGGAAGAACTAGAAGAATTTCTAGAGGCAACGACTGTTGAAGATCAATACGATGCACTGATTGACCTTATTTACTTTGCATTCGGCACGTTTGCAGAAATGGGCGTACGTCCTGATAAAGGATTTGAAATTGTAAATAACGCAAACATGGCAAAGCTATTCCCTGATGGAAAACCTCGCTTCCGCGAAGGCGACGGCAAAATTTTAAAACCAGAAGGCTGGCAAGCACCAGAGCCACAACTTCGTGCTGAAATCGAACGTCAGCGCCAAGAAGCTAAAAAAAACTGCTAGGATTTCCTAGCAGTTTTTTATTATGTCTTTTTTTCTGTAGCTCATTAATGACCCACGTGCCCCGCGTGTCCTGCTGCTCCACTAATACTAGCTGCTCCTGCCGCTGCCCCTGCTCCAATTCCACCTGTCCAAGGAGAAGATTGTTGCTGTTGTTGATATTGTTGGTGCTGTTGGTGCTGTTGACCGTGGTGGCCTTGATGCTGGCCATGGTGCCCATGATGACCGTGGTGGCCTTGGTGATGGTGTCCATGATGTTGGCCTTGGTGGTGCTGTCCATGGTGACCGTGTTGGCCTTGATGAGTTTGATAAAGAACAGCTTGCGGATGAATGTGGTGGTGGCCTTGGTGATGTACTTGTTGCCCCTGATGACCATGTTGACCTTGATGATGGTGATGACCTTGGTGGCCGTGTTGACCTTGATGGTGGTGATGACCTTGGTGGCCGTGTTGACCTTGATGGTGGTGATGACCATGATGGCCGTGTTGACCTTGATGATGGTGATGACCATGATGGCCGTGTTGACCTTGATGATGGTGATGACCATGATGGCCGTGTTGACCTTGATGATGGTGATGATGACCATGGTAACCGTGAACTACTTGCGGATATCCACCTACTCCTCCTGCTACAACACCTACTCCTGGTACAGGAAATCCTGTCTGTACTCCTCCAACGAAAGATGGAAATGCACTTGGTACGCCTACTGGTACTCCTCCTGCTGCTCCGCCGACAAATGTTGGGATTCCAGTTTGCACTCCGGCTACCGATGATGGAAATCCTCCTGTTAATGTTGGAATTCCAGTTTGTACACCCGCTACTGATGTGGAAAACCCTCCAGGTGTTCCGCCCATCCAACTCGGAATCCCACCGTATCCTTGTTGCCCTCCTCCCATTAACATCATTTGTTCATAACTATCCGAACCACCTCCGAAAAAGCCATGTGGTGCATTATTGTCCATCCCTTTCATTCCTTTCACCTCTTCTACTCAATTTAGCCTACCTTTTTTATCATATTTCCTGTAGAAAAATAGGTGTTTGTCTGTATTGGAATTCCGCTCTTTTATTTGTATGTAGTGGAATAATTGAAAACTTAGACTAAGGTGATTCAGAGATTATTTTCTACACAAAAAAGCTCAGAGTATACATACTCTGAGCTTTTATTTAGAATACATTAGTTTGCAACAACGTTAACAAGTTTTCCAGGAACAACAATTACTTTACGAACTGTTTTCCCTTCAATTTGGTCTTGAATTGCTTCAAGTGCAAGTTGTTCCATTTCTTCTTTTGATGCGTCTTTACTCATTGTTAGTTTTGCGCGAACTTTACCCATAACTTGAACAACGATTTCAACTTCATCTTCTACAAGTTTAGACTCATCAAATGTTGGCCAGCTTGCATATGTGATTGTTTCATTGTATCCAAGTTTGCTCCATAGCTCTTCCCCGATATGAGGTGCAACTGGTGCAATCATTTTTACGAAACCTTCTACATATTCTCTCGGAAGTGTTTCAGCTTTGTATGCATCGTTGATGAATACCATCATTTGAGAAATCGCTGTGTTGAAGCGAAGCTCTGCATAGTCTTCTGTTACTTTCTTCACTGTTTGGTGGTAAGCTTTTTCAAGCTCTTTATTTGGTGCGTCAGTAATTTTCTCACTTAATTGACCGTTATCTTGAACGAATAGACGCCATACGCGATCTAGGAAACGACGAGCTCCGTCAAGACCATTTTCAGACCAAGCGATTGAAGCATCTAATGGTCCCATGAACATTTCGTATAGACGAAGTGTATCTGCACCGTGACTTGCTACGATATCATCAGGATTTACAACGTTACCTTTTGATTTACTCATTTTCTCGTTATTTTCACCTAGAATCATACCTTGGTTGAATAATTGTTGGAACGGTTCTTTCGTTGGAACTACACCGATATCGTATAATACTTTATGCCAGAAACGAGCATATAGTAAGTGAAGTACAGCATGTTCTGCACCACCGATATAAATATCAACTGGAAGCCATTGTTTTACTTTTTCAGGATCTACAAGTGCTTCGCTATTGTTTGGATCGATGTAACGTAGGTAGTACCAGCAGCTACCAGCCCATTGCGGCATTGTGTTCGTTTCACGACGACCTTTTTTACCAGTCTCAGGATCAACAACATTTACCCACTCGTCAATGTTAGCAAGTGGTGATTCACCTGTACCTGAAGGACGGATGTTTTCTGTTTTCGGAAGAACTAATGGTAATTCCTCTTCTTTCACAGCTGTCATTGTACCATCTTCCCAGTGAATTACTGGAATTGGTTCACCCCAGTAACGTTGACGGCTGAATAACCAGTCACGTAGACGGTACGTTACTTTTTGATTTCCTGCGCTCGTTGCTTCAAGCCATTCAATCATTTTTGCGATTGCTTCTTCTTTATTTAATCCATCAAGGAATGCTGAGTTTACGTGTGCACCATCACCTGTGTACACTTCTTTCGTAATATCTCCGCCTTTTACAACTTCCTTCATTGGAAGATTAAATACTGATGCGAATTCATAGTCACGCTCATCGTGAGCTGGAACTGCCATTACAGCACCTGTTCCGTAAGTTGCAAGAACATAGTCAGCGATCCAGATTGGTAATTTCTCACCGTTTACTGGGTTAACTGCGTAAGCACCAGTGAATACACCAGTTTTCTCTTTCGCAAGTTCTGTACGCTCTAGGTCACTCTTCATTTTTACAGCGTTAATGTAAGCTTCTACCGCTTCTTTTTGTTCTGCTGTTGTAATTTCTGCAACAAGTGCATGTTCCGGAGCAAGTACACAATATGTTGCACCAAATAGTGTATCAGGGCGCGTTGTGAACACCGTGAACTTCTCGTCTGTACCGTCGATGTTGAAGTGTACTTCTGCACCTTCAGAACGACCGATCCAGTTACGTTGCATATCTTTTAAGCTTTCAGGCCAATCAAGCTCATCTAGATCTTCTAATAGACGATCTCCGTAAGCTGTAATTTTTAACATCCACTGTCTCATCGGACGACGCTCAACTGGATGTCCACCACGCTCACTCTTACCGTCAATGATTTCTTCGTTTGCAAGTACTGTACCAAGTGCTGGGCACCAGTTTACAGGTACTTCATCAACGTAAGCTAAACCTTTTTCAAATAATTTCAGGAAGATCCATTGTGTCCACTTATAGTAGTTTGGATCTGTTGTATTTACTTCACGGTCCCAATCGTAAGAAAAACCTAATGATTTAATTTGATTACGGAATGTATTAATATTATGCTCTGTAAATTCTGCTGGGCTGTTTCCAGTATCAAGTGCATATTGCTCTGCTGGAAGACCAAATGCATCCCATCCCATTGGATGAAGAACGTTATACCCTTGCATACGCTTCATACGAGATAAAATATCTGTCGCTGTATAACCTTCTGGATGTCCTACGTGTAAGCCTGCACCTGATGGATATGGGAACATATCTAGTGCATAAAATTTTGGTTTTTCTGTCTCATCTGGCGTACGGAATGTTTTATTCTCTTCCCAGTACCCTTGCCACTT
Organism: Bacillus sp. ME78; assembly: GCF_903970865.1. Lineage (NCBI taxonomy): Bacteria > Bacillati > Bacillota > Bacilli > Caryophanales > Bacillaceae > Bacillus > Bacillus sp. ME78. Next base: position 134,057 of record NZ_CAJCKK010000012.1, on the reverse strand, counting down.
CTTCTCAATTTCTTGATGATTAAAGCTCATGAGATACCCTCCTTGAAATTCTGTTTATTTTCACCGCCCAAAATACAAAAAACCTCTCATCCCTAGAAAGGGACGAGAGGTTATAGATTCCCGCGGTACCACCCTAAATTAATGTAAAAATATACATTCGCTTAGATCCGTAACGTGGATTAACGGCAATTGCTACTATTAGTTTCACAACTGCAACTCAAAGGCGAGTTCATAACGAAACGTGGATTGACTTGCACCGACCGTCAACTCTCTAAACCAGCTTCTATTACTACTACTCCTTCTCACTGTTATTACACATATAAGTTAAGTGAACTATCCTTCACCTAGTATCTCTTAAGAGCTTACTTAAAGCGAGGACTTCTCGGTTAATCGTTACTCTTAATAACTAACGAATTCATCTTAAGACAGCCGAGCTATCTCCCTTGTTCTAAAGGTTGTTTTATTTAAATATATTCTAAAACATGTGAACATGTTCCGTCAAACTAAACTGCAATTTTTTCTTCAACTGTTTCTTCTACTTTTACTCGTTTATCATAAATACTCGTTGCTATAAGCGCTACTACAAGCATTACCATGATTGCTATAAACAATACTTCCATATTGTATAAATCCACAATTGCTCCGCCAACGACCGGCCCGAACATTTTCCCTACAGTCGCCGCACTATTTACGACCCCTTGATAAAACCCTAATTTATCTTTTGGTGCAAGTATATTTGCAATCGTTGGAACCGCAGGCCATACAAATAACTCACCAATTGTTAATGTTACCATCGCGACGAGGAACATCGTAAATTGCTGCGCTTGACTTAACACAATGAATGACACCGCAAAAATGAAGATTCCAATCATAATTTGCTGTTTTAAGGAACGCTTCATCCAACGAATTAGCATACTAACAAGTGGCTGCGCACAAACAATCATCGCTCCGTTTATCGTCCATAATAAACTATAGTGACGAAGGCTAATATTCAATTCTTGCATATGTGTTGCAATCGCTCCTTGCCACTGTACGTATGTAACCCAGCATAAAGCATATGCTACACACACGATAAGAAGTGCTTTAAATCCAGGTGTAAGTGACCACCCTTTTTTCGTTTCGACTTCTTTTTGCACTCCTGGCTCTTTCTTGTCTTCCATACCACGGAATCCGATAAAAGCAATTAAGAAGAAAACAAAGTATAAAATAAAGTTCGCTAAGAAAATATAATCAAAACGATATGAAGCAACTAAACCACCGCACGCTGTTCCAATCGCAATACCAACGTTTTGTCCAACATACATCGCATTAAACGCTCGTCTTCCGCCCTCTGGCCAAACCGTACCAACCATCGCGTACATCGATGGGAAGACCATCCCAGAACCGAAGCCGATTAACGCTAGCCACACAACATATAACGGCCAACCGTGGAAGAACACAAGACCTAAAATCGATACAAGTGTAATGACAATCCCTACTAAAATTGATTTATAACCGCCCCATTTATCAAATAAAACACCGCCGAGCAAGTTTCCGATTACACCAGTAAGCGAGTTGATCATTAATACCATTCCGGCCACAGATAAAGATTTGCCTAGGTGATCATGCAAATAAATTGTATTAAAAGGCCATAAAAAAGAAGCACCCGTGACATTAATAATCATCCCAGCTACTAATAGCCATACTTTCCTTGGCATAGTTTCCCCTCCTATTCTATTTTTTTCGTTCATATATATAACAGTAAAATTGTAGTCGTTTTTAAATAGGAAGGCAACTGATTAATAGTTGATGAAATTCAGATAATGGTTCGACGGTAAATGAAATTATATTTATCCCTGCTTGAAAATATATCAGCGATTTTGGAAATATATCGATCGCAACTCAAAATATATCAGCGATTTTTCAATTATATCAACTTACCGACAAAAAACGACAACAGTAACAATATATAAAAGGGTAGACTGCATGAAATTTTCATGCAGTCTACCCTTATTTATACTATCCAACTTCTTTTTCTCGCTTCGCACTTTCTTTAGCGCTCCATTTAAATATTTTATCTAATAAGGAATATATTCTCCCAGATTCTTTCGTTAACAAAGGTCCTAACGATGCTAATATTAAAACATACAAAGCTGAGAATGGTTTAATCGTTGCCATTAAGCCGCCCGCAATTCCAATATTCGCGACGATAATGGAAAATTCTCCGCGTGATACAAGTGTTAAACCGATATTCGTAGAAGCCTTATGCGATAACCCAGCTTTACGCCCCGCTACCATTCCAGCAGTAAAATTACCGATAAGAGTAATGAAAACTGCTCCTAATGCCAACCACACTGCTCCCCCAAGCGAAAATGGGTCTATACTTAAACCGAAGCTGAAAAAGAATATAGCTCCAAAGAAATCACGAAATGGAACAACGAGCTGTTCAATTCGATCACTATGCTCTGTTTCAGAAAAGACGAGCCCCAATAATAATGCTCCAATTGCCTCCGCGACATGAATCGTTTCTGAAAATCCTGCTACAAAGAATAAAATAGCGAATATTACGATAATGAAAATTTCATTGGACGAAATATCTAACATTTTATTTAAGAATCGTGTAGCTTTTCTAGCAACTACAAAGAATAGTAGCATATACCCTACTGCGATTAAAATAGATGTAAGAGCACCTACAAATGATGTTGCCCCTCCGAGTACTAATCCTGAAACGACTGATAAATATACTGCTAAAAAGATATCATCAAACATAATGATTCCTAAAATTAGCTCCGTCTCTTTATTACCAGATCTTCTTAAATCAACAATTACTTTCGCAACAATTGCACTCGATGAAATTGTTATGATCCCAGCAATAATTAATGTTTCTAATAAGGGGAAACCCATTATATATCCGTAAAGTAAACCTAATATAAAATTAAGCGATATATGAACAGTTCCCCCAAAAGCAATTGATTTTCCTGATTTAATTAATTTTTTAATTGAGAATTCTAAGCCTAAATAGAATAAGAGGAATATAACGCCAACACGGCCGAGGAAGGAAATAACTTCTCCGCTTTCAATAAATCTTAAATCGATAAGCCCTAAATCTGGCGCATGTGGCCCCACTAGCATACCGAGTATAATGAGAAACGGAATAATCGAGAACTTTAACTTTGCAGCGAGAATAGCTGCAAAAGCGACTAATACTAACGCAGTCCCAACTTCAAAGATTAAAGTATCCATCGATTATGAATCCCCTCCTACTGAAAGCAACTCATTAATAATTCTTTTTACTTCATGTCTTTCGCCTGATAATACAAGCATATCGCCAGCTTCAATGATAGAATCTGGACCTGGATTAAAGAACTTCTTCATATTCTTTTTCAAAATGGCAATGATCGTTACATTATATGTGTTTCGGACATGTAAACTACCAATTGTTTTTTGTACGACTGGTGCATTATTTTCCACCTTAAACCACTCAATTGATAATCCTTCAAAGGCCATTTCAATCGTATCTAAAGCTTGTGGCCTATATACCATTCCGCCCAATATAGCTGCAATTTGTCTCGCTTCAGAATCACGAAGAGAGACGCTTGAAATACTCTCCTCATGATCAGCATCAAAATGGTACATTTCTCTTCGGCCATCATCATGAATAACGATAACCATCTTTTCATTACCTTTTGTAATCACTTCAAACTTACATCCAATACCCGGCAGTTCACTCTCTCTAATATTCATATTTTCCGCCTCCTAATTTTTTTAGTTACGGCTTTTATAAATCGACATCAATCTCCGTTTTAAAGGTCTCATCCTTTGAGATGCCTAAATACTTTAGCGTCTCTGATGGAGTCGCGTGATGGAAATGTTTTTGCAATAACGCAATCGCTATCCCTCTTTTGTACGCATGAAATCCAAACGTTTTTCGCATTGAATTTGTTCCGATCTTACCAACAACTCCAACTGCTTCTGCAGCATTATGAATTACACGATACGCTTGTTGGCGCGTAATTGAATTTGGCGTTTTATTAGATTGAAATACGTAATTTTCTCTTTTAACGCCAATAGATTGTACGTAATCTAAAAGCGCTTCTTTTACTTTTGTATTTAAATAAATATCTTGTTTAAATTTTTCATCTTTCACAGGAAGAGTATAAAACTCTTTAACAGTCCCGTCTTCATTTAATACATCTTCAAATTTCATACTAAGTAGTTCTGTAATTTTTAATCCTGTGTTAATTCCAATAACAAATAAAAGATAATCTCGCTGGGAGTGCTCTTTTAAATATTTTTTCATAGCCTCAATTTGGCTTATATCTTTTAATGCCTCTACAACTTCCATACATGTATTCTCCTCATCTTATGAACGGTAATTTTCTCATCATGTTGTCCATTTTACCTTATCATGCTATGAGATTTCCATGTATTATCCATTATTTTCACAATATACTTTTGTGATTCAAGCAATTTTCAATTTGGAAATTTACGATTGTACAAATACGTTGTGGTTTGAAAAGAAATAGGGGATAAAAGTTCAGCTTCTTTCTATAGATTGGATTCCTCCTTTCCTTATCCAGCTGCTTCTACTTTTATGTTACGTTACTTATTTACATTATATTATATATTTCAGTAACATTAAAGTGTTTTTTCTGAAAATAATAAAAACCGAGCAATTTCGCTCGGTTTTTTATTAATCTTCTTTCGGAAGAACAATTCCTTTATACAATTGAACGGTAATGAAGTAATAAATTGCATAAATAATTACGAAGATAACAATCGGTACCCAAATACGGAAGTACGGATCAAGTAAAATAAATCCGAAAATATTCATACCAACTAATACGTGAGCAATACCTACAATTGCTGGGAATAAGAATACTAAGAATAACTCTTTATAAATTGATTTTGTTAATAATTCACGGCGTACCCCGATTTTACGAAGCATTTGATAACGCGTAATATCTTTTGAGGCACCAGAAAGAATTTTGAACATTAAACAACTTGCCATCATTGCTAAGAAAGCAATTCCAAGGAAGAAGCCCATAAATACTGTTCCGCTAGCAACACCATAGAACATGTCGTAAGATTGATATTTACTGTTCATTCTTTCAGCTGTTACATTTTTATATTTATCTAATTGCAACTCGTCAAGTTTTTTCCATTCTTTTGTATATGTTAAGAAATCATCTGCTTTTCCGATAAATGCTATACCTTCTTTACCACTTATCCCATCGTACATTTTTTGATCTACAATTTTAATTGCATGATCTTCGTATATATAATATGGATGAATTGTGCTAAAAGCATCGACCCATTCTTCTGGAAGTTCTTTAGCGTTCGCATCTTTTTCATTCATTTCTCTAGAAACTGCGCCTACTGGTAATTCCTGTGAAGCCTTCTTCGTATTTACTAAATCCTTCATCGACTTCATATTTTCCATATCTTTTACTAAAGGACGATTTTTCTCTAAATCTTCTTTTACATAGTAAACGTATTTATCATCTACTTTGTAACGATATTCGCTTTTCTCTTTAAATGTAATACCGTCTAAAATTTTCTTTTCTTCAGCTGTCGGATTATGAACTACTGAATCATAGATTACTAAACCATCAACCATTTTTATAACGTTATTTTTAAACGCCATACCACCTGAAATTGCACCAGCTCCAAGAGCAACTAACATCGCTACTGTTGCAAGTACTTTCGTTAAGCTATTAATACGGAAATTTAATTGTGCAAATGTAAAAGCATTAAGTCCTTTTTCACTACGCTTTTTATTACTTTTTAACTTTTTAATAATAACTGGAAGAAGTGATCCAAATAGCATGTAAGTACCAGCTGTTGTTGTAATTAATGCAATAAGGATTCCCATCTCTCTTAATTTTTCCATATAAATCATTGATGCATAGCCAATTCCTAATAAAATAACCGCTAGGAATGCAACTAAACCTGTCATTTTTCCTTTTACTGCAACACGTTCTGTTTGTGCATCTGCATGTACAAGTTGCAATACAGAAATACGTGATAACTTAATACTGTTCATAATTGCTGATAGTACAAATAATGCAAAGAAGAAAATACAAGTAACAGTCATTGATGGCAGGTAAAATGCTTTATAGCCTTCACCAGCAAATTCTAATTGTTTCATTAATAATTGACCGATACCTTCTGCAAGTCCTACACCAACTGTAATACCGATCGCAAGAGACGCGGCGCCTAATACAATTGTCTCAATAAACATAAGTAATGTAACTTTATGCTTTTTTGCTCCTAACATCATATACATACCAAACTCTTTTTGACGAAGAGATAGTAAGAAAGAGTTCGCATATAAAATATAGAAGAACGTTATGATTGCTAATAAAAATGAACCTGCTTGGAATACAAATCCGATTGATTTAATCACTGAATTAGATTCAAGAAATGATTCATTTAGTGCTAACGTTTGAAACATATAAAAAATTGAAATCGACATGACAAGACCGACAAGTAAGACGATGTAATCTTTTAGCTTACTCTTTAGCCCTGACATGGAAAGTTTGAATAACATGCTCTAGAACCCCCTTTCTTACGCTTTTTGTGTGCCTAAGTCCGCAAGCACATCTAAAATTTCTTTATAAAACTCTTCACGTGTACCGCCGCGGTGAATTTCTTTATATAGTTCACCATCTTGAATGAATAAAATACGCTGACAGTAACTTGCACTGTACGGATCATGTGTAACCATCATAATAGATACGCCTTGATCTTTATTTAAGTTTGTCATCGCATCAAGTAAACTCGTTGCATTTTTAGAATCAAGCGCTCCTGTTGGCTCGTCCCCTAAAATAATTGCAGGCTCATGTACTAAAGCACGCGCTGCTGCTGAACGTTGTTTCTGTCCACCAGATACTTCAGATGGATACTTTTGAAGAATTTCTGTAATCCCTAACATATCTGCTACTTTTTCTACTTTCGGTCCAATATTACGTGACGCGACACCTTGAAGAGATAATGGAAGTGCGATGTTTTCATAAATAGATAAGTTCTCTAATAAGTTAAAGTCTTGGAAGATGAATCCTAATTTTTGTGAACGGAAATCAGAAAGCTCGCCTTGCTTCATTTTCGTAATATCCGTACCCGCAATTTCAACAACGCCGCCCGTTGCTTTATCAAGCGTTGAAATTACATTTAATAATGTCGTTTTACCAGAACCAGATGGTCCCATAATCCCTACAAACTCACCCTCTTGAATTGAGAATGAAACACCTTTTAATGCATGTGATTGGTTCTCACCTTTTTTACCGTACACTTTTTGAACATTTTTCACGTCTACAACTGGTTTCGTCATATATATCCTCCTACGCTTGTTTTTCCATTACCTATTTTGCGCTTTTTAAAGGAGAACTGCTATTTGTTAACATTACATTTACCTTACACTTTTGTAATATAAAAAAGATAAGTGTGTAAGGTTCGTTGATAAATGAAATTTTATTAGCGATTTCCAATATATATCGGCGATTCGCGAACGAATATCAACTTTCCGAAAAAGATGAAAATAAAAATGGGCTGTTCCACAAAAGGAATAGCCCATTTCTCTCTCTATTTCTTTAAAGGTGTTACCGTCCAATACGTAACAACTCGCCAAATCCATTCTAATGGACCCATTTTAAAGATTTTCATCCAAATTACGCTACATACAATTTGAATTGCATAAATTGCAATACACACATATAAAGTCTGCATGTACGTTAAGTTTTCTGCAAAGTTAAATACACTTCCTGCGATTAAAATCATTGCAGTTTGTCCAATATAATTCGTTAAAGCCATGCGGCCATAATATTTCAGTGGTGCTAACAATGTTTGAACTGGTTTTAATTGAAGTAGTAAAATTAATGCTCCAACATAGAAAGCTGAAATAATTGGTCCAACTGTAACGCCAATTTTTAAAAACTGACTTGCGGCATCCATTGTCCCATCCTCATTCATAAGTATCATGTTCACAAATGGATTAGCAGGAACGTACCCATATTGATACCATACAGCTATGACACTTAAAACAAACATAATACCTGTAAAAATAGCGACTTTCTTTATATTTTGCGCAAGGTTTTCAAATACACGATATTGTCCTGCAGCAAGCCCTAATAAAATTAAGCCAAGTGGTAATAGTTCTTTAACTCCCATTACACTGAAGGCAATTGTCAAAATAAGTCCTAGTACTAGGTTCACTTCTTTTTTCGCTTTATAAAACGGTAAAACGATTAACCCGCAAATTGCGTATAACGCTAGTGCTTCTCCAGACTGAAACATTTGATGAATTAAACCAAAAATAAATAATGCTACTGAGCGACGTAAAAATAAAACATAGCCATTGTTCCCTTTCGCAATCGCTCTTGAAATAAAGATATAAAATCCTACTCCAAATAAGAATGAGAAGATTGAGAAGAAACGACCTTCTACAAATAAGTATAGAAACCTTTGATAGCTCGCATCCACTGTATTAGGATCTGGGATTTTAATATGAAGTAGTGCAAGAATATTTACTAAAATAATCCCCAGTAATGCAAAGCCACGAATGTAATCTAACTCATCAATTCGCTTGTTTGTAATATTGTTCCCCATAAAGCAACTCCTTGTATAAAACTTAATCCTCCCTTACTCTACTGGAAAAGGACAATTACAACTATCGGCAAACCTTACAGGAATCTTACATTATTTTCATATAGCAAAATAAAACCAGGTCATATTTCGACCTGGTTTACTCTGATTGTTTTGATTTTTGAGGTTGTCCTTTTTTACTATTACGCTGTTTTACTTGAACAATGGGATCAAGTTCATTCGAAAACTCAGCGTTATGTCCATTTTGTGTTTTTTGCTCTGGATTATTTTGATCTGAACGTTTCGCCATTACATTCACTCCTTCTTAGTGCGGTGTAATAATCATTTGATGTTGCAGTTGGCGAATTGCCATGCGTGCTCTATTTAATTGCTCACGTTGCTCATCATTCGCATGTTGTTGCATCGTTTGTAAATCGTTATACGCTTGTTCTAATTTTAACTGCGCATCTGAATACTCCATCGTATTGTAATGCTCTTGTCTCATGCCTTGGTCTAATTGTTCTTTCGCATATTCCACAGCTTGTTCCGCTTGTGTAATATACGATTCAAGTGATTGACGCTCTGCCATAATTGTCCCTCCTTGCTTCAATTCTCCTTTAGTGTGTCCCTTCCATCTCTACCTTATGAGTATGTTATAATGGATTTTGTTTCATTTTGACTCGGCTTAGGAGGGAAAGTAATGAAGGTTCAAAACCCTTTTCCATATACAAACGACAATAAACGTTATCATACATGGAATTATCATTTACGAAATGAATTTGGTGAAAAAATCTTTAAAGTTTCATTAGATGCTGGCTTCGATTGCCCAAACCGTGACGGTACAGTTGCTTATGGCGGTTGTACATTTTGCAGTGCTGCTGGATCTGGTGACTTCGCTGGCGATCGCCGCGATGATGTTATAACGCAATATCATGAAATGAAAGAAAAAATGCGCTCAAAGTGGAAAGACGGAAAATGTATCGCTTATTTCCAGGCGTACACAAATACACATGCACCACTTGAAGTGTTAAAAGAAAAATTCGAACCGCTTCTAGCAGAAAAAGACGTTGTCGGTCTTTCTATTGCGACTCGTCCAGATTGTTTACCGGACGATGTTGTTGAATATTTAGCGGCCTTAAATAAACGCACTTACCTTTGGGTTGAACTCGGACTACAGACTGTTCATGAACGTACTGCAAATCTTATTAATCGCGCTCACGATTATCCGTCTTATGTGGAAGGTGTAAATAAATTACGTAAGCACGGCATTCGAGTTTGTTCTCATATTATTAACGGCCTTCCACTTGAAGATTACGACATGATGATGGAAACAGCTCGTGAAGTAGCGAAGCTTGACGTACAAGGAATTAAAATCCACTTACTTCACTTATTAAAAGGAACGCCAATGGTGAAGCAATATGAAAAAGGACAACTCGAGTTCCTTTCTCTTGAGGATTACGTAAGTCTCGTTGTTGACCAACTTGAAATTATTCCAGAAGACGTAATTGTGCACCGTATCACAGGTGACGGTCCACCTGATTTAATGATTGGCCCAATGTGGAGCTTAAATAAATGGGAAGTATTAAATTCCATCGATGCAGAATTTGTACGCCGCGGAAGCTGGCAAGGAAAATATGCAAATGAGGAGAAACAAAAATGAAATTAGAACGTGTATTACCGTTTGCTCGCACTCTCTTGCAAACAGCAGTAAAAGAAGGCGATTACGCTGTAGATGCAACACTCGGCAATGGGCATGACACTTGCTTCCTAGCTGAAATCGTTGGAGATAACGGAAAAGTATTTGGATTTGATATTCAAAAAGAGGCAATTGAAAGCTCAACAACTCGTCTAAAAGAAAAAGAACTTTTCGAACGTACTGTTTTAGTTCACGATAGTCACGATACACTTCTATCCGTATTACCAGAAGATGCAAAAGGAAAAGTAACAGGCGCAATTTTCAACTTAGGTTACCTTCCAGGCGGAGACAAGCATATCGTTACAAAACCGAACTCAACAATCTCAGCGATCGAACAATTATTAGAAGTAATGGCACCTGAAGGTATCATCGTCCTTGTTATTTACCACGGACACCCAGAAGGACAAGTAGAACGCGACGCTGTACTTACATTTGCCGAAGAACTAGACCAAAAACAAGCTCACGTACTGCGCTACGGCTTCATTAACCAACAAAATAACCCGCCATTTATTGTGGCGATTGAGAAGCGATAATATATCAACGATTTTTCAATTATATCTATCGTAACTCGGGATATATCAACGATTTTTTCGATATATCTATCATAACTTACAATATATCAACGATTTCTCGGATATATCGATTGTTCGACAAAACATAACAAAAAAAGACGTGCATTCACTGCACGTCTTTTTTTTATTTTCCTATATAATGGATATAAACATTCTTAAAGGAGACGAAACAATGATCGGAATACTAGCAGGAATGGGGCCAAAATCAACTGGTCCATTCGTCGATACAGTTGTAGCAAGGTGCCAAACAATATACGGAGCAAAACATGATATGGACTTTCCTCATATGATGATTTATTCGTGCCCAACACCGTTTTACATGGATCGTCCTATTGATCACGAGACGATGAAAAAAGCGATTATTGAAGGGGCACAAAAACTTGAAAGTACTGGCGTAGACTTTATCGCTATGCCGTGCAATACAGCGCATCTTTATTTTGAAGAATTACAGCGATCTCTTTCTATTCCTATTTTGAATATAGTTGATGAGACGTTAAAAACAATTCCTGAAAATACAAAAAGAGTTGCTCTTCTCGCAACAGAAGCAACTGTTCAAGCTGGGATTTACCAAGATGGGATTACAAAACGTAATATAGAATACATTCATCATAAAAAATGGCAGGAAATGATTAATCAAATCATTACTTATATTAAATCTGGGGAGGTTGAAGAAGCTCGCGAATTATGGAATACGCTCGTTTTACAATTGAAAGATGAAGTTGATACCGCTATTATCGCATGTACCGATTTGAATGTAGTGGCTAGTGAGGATTTTGTTGATTCTGCTCAATGTCTTGCTGAGGCGGTTGTTGAAATGTATTTATCAAATAAGAAGAAACATTTATAAACATTGAACACCTTCCTTTTGAAATGTGTTTTATGTTTGTTGAAACCCCTAAAAACTTTTAACTTTCTTCACAATTCTTTCAAAGTAATCACACTTAATCTCGCTATATTAAATAAGTAGTTATTCATATAGGGAAGGTTAGGGGAACTGAAAGTATGAAACAAAATCGTTCGCTTCATTACATTTTTTGGCGTTGGCATTTTTATGCTGGACTTTTTATTACGCCGCTTCTTATTACGTTGTCACTGAGCGGAATTGGGTATTTATTTCGGGAGGAAGTTGAAGATTTCATCTATAAGGATTTATATTTTGGAAAGAGCGCTCAAACAGAATCTATTTCGATGGCTGATTCTATTTCCTTAACAGAGAAAAAATATCCACATTATAGCGTGGCGAAAATTAGTGAGTTTAATGGGGATTATAATACGAGACTTACAATTGCAAATGAGTATACTGGGCAACAAAAATATGTGTATTTAGATAGTAATAATCAAATTGTTGGGGATCAAAACGCAAGTGAAACATTTGCCAATATCATGCGGGAATTACATAGTTCTCTTTTAGTTGGTGGCACTGTCGTCAACTATACTGTAGAACTTGCAGCATGCTGGACAATCTTTTTAATTGTAACCGGATTGTACATGAGTATACGCCAATTCAAAAACACACCATCATCCAATAAGCGAGAAAAAGCAAAAAGACGTCATTCTATTATCGGTATTATATTTACAATTCCTCTCTTTCTGCTAATCGCATCTGGATTGCCATGGTCAGGATTTATGGGGAACCAAATTTATAAAATTGCATCTTCTAATGAATCACTCGGATATCCAAAATTGTACATGGCACCGCCTGAATCAAAGGTAAAAGAATTGCCGTGGGCAACAAGAAAAGAAGCTCCTCCTGAATCGAATTCAAATGAACCGAAAGCAATTTCTGTCGATGAATTACAAAAAGGAATTGAAATAAAGAAGCCATATGTTATTTCACTACCAGCTGATCCGAAAGGTGTATTCACTGTTTCGAAATCGAGCGGTTCTGGTATTACAGGGATGCACGTTGCACCAAGTGAAGAGATAACAGCTTACTTTGATCAATATAGCGGGGAACTCATTTCAAAAACGGACTACCGTGATTATGGATTACTTGCACAATGGTTCACTTACGGTATCCCACTTCACGAAGGACATTTATTCGGATGGCCAAATAAAATATTATGCTTACTAACGACATTATCTCTACTACTTCTCATTTATTACGGAGTAAAAATGTGGTTAGCAAGAAAGCCGAAAGGAAAATTAGCAGCACCTCCAAAGCAAAGAGATAAGAAAAGTATATTCGTTTTCTTTATCATGATGGTTATATTAGGCGCTGTCATGCCTTTATTCGGACTATCTGTTTTAGTTATTTTTGCAATTGAACTTCTTATATATGTATTTTTAAAAATACGATCATAATGAAAAAGCATTTGTACCATCGTGTACAAATGCTTTTTATTTACTGTTCTCTTTTTTTCTACCACTTATTAAAAAAACAATATCTACTATAATAATCAATGCAATGATAATTTGAGCTACATAATCCATCGTTGTAGGACCGCCGGTTTTATTCATCATCATATACATTCCAGTTACAAATGAAATGGAAAGTAGCACAAGTAATGTTACTTCAATATTGTCATATAGCTTTTGAAACAATCGCTTCATTTCCACCACCACCTTTACCATATTATAACAAAGAAAACCACTCTACATGAGTGGTTTTCTTCATCACTGCGCCATTTTCTTTCGGTACATCTTCCCGTTCCAATAGAAGAATCGTGAAGTGAGGCCTCCGTACTTTACAATGCGCCGTGCCATTTTGTGCATATTCTTTTGTGCTGATACTTTTTGATCTGATAAATAAATACCAAGTAACCCTCGGCTTATAAGGCGATGAAACTTCGCATGAGGCAAATCACCAATGCTCTTCTCTGCTTCTTCTACAAAGTGTTTCATACGATCTAATATAGCTTGCTCGTTTTCATAATAACTACAGAAATTCAAATCCCCGCCTATGCGGTCTTCTTCTTGATCAATGAAATAATCAAGTAAGATATGAAGTCCTTGTACGTAAGGAAAGTATCCTTGTCTAATTTTCGCAATATCTTCATCATGTAATTCATCATGAAATGCATATGCTACAAGGCAGAAAATTCCAAGTGTAGAACCGGCACATGCTGAAAATTCAAACCAGCTCATCTCAGGTAAGTTTTCTTTATGTGCTTCAAACCAATTTTTCAGGCGCGGTTCTCTTTCTTCTAACTTCACGTGTTTATGAATTTGTAAATCACAATAATAACAAGCAAGTTCATGAAGAACAGGAGCAATTTTGTCATAGTGCTTCGTTTTCTTTAAAACATCTTGGCACGTTTCAACAAGTTCATCTAAATAACCACCATCATCTTGATCATCACGGTAACGATAATAATTACCGCCACCTTCCACTTCAGGTGATAGTGCCATTAACATTGATTCATGTAGCGCGGCAAAATCATTCGGATCAAGTGATGTACTGCGATCACATAAATTATCTAAATAGTCACTGATTGTTTGATACGCTACGATAAAACGAATACATTCCTCTCGGTGTTCATTTGCTAGCAGCGATAAAATGCCACCACCCTCACAATGAAACGTTTTATGCTCAATACTTGCGATTGCCTGACTATGAAGCTCATCATTCGGAATATGGTAGGCACGCTCTTTCCACATCGCTAGCTCATGGTGTACAACCGGAAACACATCACGGTATACTTTCGCCATGAGCGTTATGGGATTACTCGGTACGTTCACTTCTTCCTTCATCTCCTCTATTAAATGTACAAATAATGATTTATTTGTTTGTTTTTACTATATTATTGACATGTATTTCAGTAAATGACTGAATATAACTCAAAATTTCATCACGCTCATACTCATTTAATAACTCGTGATAACAATTCGGCCATTCTTTAAAAGCCTTATCACTTATTTTAACATTATCAAACCAAGTGCGGACACGTGTTTTATCTACAAGTTTATCCTCACAAGCTTGCATTAGCAAGAGCGGAACATCTGGAAAATCATCTATTTTTTTATGAGCAATTTCGATAGACTTAATCAATTCACTATACCAACGTACTGATACTTTGCGCAAGAACAAAGAATCATTCTCCATTGCATCTCTCACTTCATGGTTACGTGTTGACATTTCCACCGTAAGATTCGTTGCAAATTGCAATTTTGGAGCCACAACATTTAATATTTTTGAAGCAAATTGAAGCGGAGCAGAGGGTCCAGTCACTACCCCTAAACAAGGCGAACTCAAAATAATACCCTCGACATCTTCTCTCTTCGTTTCTTGCATCATACGAATGACAATAAGACCACCCATACTATGACCGAATAAAAAAATAGGTAACCTATACTTTCTCGCTTCTTTCACCCATAATTTAACTTCCTCTATGTATTCATCAAATGAATCAATATGTCCTCTATTTCTTGAAGTCGTTCCATGTGACGGAAGGTCCCCCATCACGACGTGGTAGCCGATATGATTCCACATTTCCGCAACGGCTTCGTAACGTCCGTGATATTCCATTGCGCCGTGCACAATAACAATGACAGCTTTCGCTTCCTCTGCTTCATAATTCCACATACGGACCTCCTCCATTTCACTCTTTCTCATAATTTGATACACTAAAACTAGTCTCTAGGAAAGGAAGACTTTACATGATATATCCTTACAAAGAAAAAAATCCGAAAATTGCGAGTAGTGCTTTTATCGCTGACTATGTTACGATTACAGGCGATGTTTCCGTTGGAGAGGAATCAAGTATTTGGTTTAATACGGTCATCCGTGGTGATGTGTCACCAACAATCATTGGAGACCGAGTAAATGTACAAGACCAATGCACCCTCCACCAAAGCCCTCAGTATCCTCTTATTTTAGAAGATGATGTTACAGTTGGGCATCAAGTTATTTTACATAGCTGTCATATTAAAAAAGATGCTTTAATTGGAATGGGATCCATTATATTAGATGGTGCTGAAATCGGCGAAGGAGCTTTTATCGGCGCTGGAAGCCTTGTTTCACAAGGAAAGAAAATTCCACCAAACACGTTAGCTTTCGGTCGCCCCGCGAAAGTCATTCGTGAATTAACAGAAGAAGACCGTAAAGATATGGAGCGTATTCGTACGCAGTATGTTGAAAAAGGTCAATATTATAAATCACTACAAAAATGATTTTACTGCTGCCATAATACTGGCAGCTTTTTTTATATAAAAACTAACTTTTTCTTTACAAAACATTATTACTCCCTCAACAAAATCTTATTAAAATAAAAGCTAATATCTCCATATATATGTAAACGAGGGAGGAGAATTTTCATGAAGGTCAGTGGATTATATAAAATAGAATGTTACATTTTTAAAGGAATTAATCGCTACTTTGATCAAAAAACATTAAATATCTTTTTCAGCAATATTACCCATATCGGTGGTGCTACTTTCTCCATTGCACTTACACTTTTCTTTTTAATTTTTGCAAAAGGGACTTTACACCAAGCGGCAATCGCTGCTGCTATTTCTTTAGCAATTAGCCATATTCCTGTACAAATATTAAAAAGGTGGTATCCACGAAAACGTCCGTATTTAACAATTCAGGATGCGAAATATCCAGTCCATCCATTAAAAGACCACTCTTTCCCGTCTGGTCATACAACAGCCGTTTTCTCTGTCTTCATTCCATTTATTTGCTATAATCCAAGCTTACTTGCTTTCCTATTACCGTTAGCATTATGCGTCGGTATTTCTCGTATTTATTTAGGGCTTCACTATCCGTCAGATGTATTCGTCGGCATGTGCCTTGGCACTTGCTCTGGCATCATCTCTTTTTATCAATTCATCCCACTTTTCACATAAAGGAGTGATATGATGAGAGTCGCCATTTTTACCGATACTTTTACGCCACAAGTTAACGGGGTTGCGAAAACGTTAGAACGATTAACAAGTTACTTTCAGAAAGAACAGATCGCTTATTCTGTTTTCGCCCCTCAACATACAGCTGAAGATAATTTCGTGGCTAATGTGAACAAGATGAGAAGTATCCCGTTAACAATATTATATCCAGAATGTCGCTTTTCTTTTCCTACTCCGCGTATTAAACGGGAACTTCATTCCTTTAAACCTGACATTATTCACATTGCCACACCTTTCAACATGGGACTTTGTGGACTGTATTACGCAAAAAAATTAAACATCCCAGTTGTCGGTTCTTATCATACTGATTTCGATGCGTATTTACGCTATTACAAAATTGAATTTCTCTCCAATATGCTTTGGAACTATTTAAAATGGTTTCATAGTCATATGCAAAAAAATTTCGTTCCCTCCCCTGAAACATTACATCAATTAAAAAATAAAGGCTTTCAGGCCCTCTCCATTTGGGGACGTGGTGTAGATTGCACACTCTTTCATCCAGCTTACAATACAGACCTATTCCGAAAAAAATATAATATTACAGCGAAGTATGTTCTTTCCTATGTAGGACGAATTGCTCCTGAAAAAGATATTGATACGTTGCAAAACCTTATCGTTAAAACATCGCATACTCGAAACGACATTCATTGGCTCATCGCAGGAGACGGCCCTCTAGCAACAAATTTGCGTGAAGCTGTTCCGCAAACAAATGTCACTTTTACTGGCTATTTACAAGGCGGGGATTTAGCTGAAGCATATGCTTGTTCTAACATAATGGTATTTCCATCAGCTACTGAAACATTCGGAAATGTCGTACTTGAATCACTCGCATGCGGTACACCTGTTATTGGTGCAAATAGTGGCGGGGTTAAAAATATTATTACAGATGGAAAAACGGGAATTCTTTGTCCCCCTAAAAATGTGGATGCATTTCTATCATCCATTTATTCTTTATTGCAAAATGAAGAAAAACTTGAGCAAATGGGAATAGCAGCTTCATCTTTTGCGAAATCAAAAAGCTGGGATGAGATCTTTCGCGGCTTACTTAACCAGTATGAAGAAGTCCTTCAGCATACCACATCAGAGTTACTTGCTTGAACAGAAAAACTCCCTTCAAAAAACGAAGGGAGTTTATTACACACTTGTAAATTTTAGTTGAATGAATGATACATAAGGTGAAATATCATTTATTTCCATATTCATTATAGCAAAAATAAACATAACTAAACAGACTTGTAATAAAAACCCATAAAAATTAATATATGGTTATACATTGTTTTTGCTGTATAATGATTTTAAGAATTCCCCTTAAAATCAACTTACTCACATACCTTTATACAGCAATTGTTCCCCAATTCTGTATATCAAAAAAACCTTTCATTCATTTGAAAGGTCTTTTTGAGCCTGCACATATTCTTCTTTCGTATTTACATTTATAAACCAACCCGCATTCACTTGTACATCTTCTCCAGAAACATACTTCACATTACATTGTGATAAAAGCTGCCCCATACTTCTTTTTTCTTCCTGAAGTAAAGCATAAATCTTTTCTTTCACGCGGTTATGATACGCTGCAAGTAGCGGCTGTTTTCTTCCATTAATAATAGGTACAACCGCATCATATTCATTGCTCGTTTGCTCCAGTAAAATGGTAAACCATTCATGCGAAACATTTGGCGCATCGCAAGGCATAATAGCGTACCAATCTGCTTCTATGTATTCCATTCCTGATACAATGCCGGCAAGCGGCCCATTTCCTTTATAGTGCGGAATATCTTCTATAACAGGAACTTGTACGAATTGCTCTACTCGCTCTTTTATATCAGAATGACTGATGACTACAACTTCTTGGAGCACACTCGTCATCTCTTTCAAAATATGCTCAATAAAAGTACTATCTTGCCAGCTCGCTAACGCTTTTGGCTCACCGAATCTACTCGACATACCGCCCGCTAATACAATTCCAACCCACTTACTCATTGGCGATGCAGCTCAAATGTAATATGGCCTAATTCCGGTAAAATTAATTTATTCATCGCAAGACGAACCGCTCCGCTCGACCCTGGCATCGAGAAAACTACTTTGCGTCCAATTGTACCGCCAATCGCTCTACTTAACATTGCACTGCTTCCGATATCTTCTAAATAACTAATCATGCGGAACAGCTCACCAAACCCGACAATCTCTTTATCTAATAGAGCTGACACTGCTTCAATTGTTACATCACGCTTCGTAATACCAGTACCGCCATTTGTTAATACAACATCTACATCTTCCTTATGATAACCAGCTAACACTGCTTGCTGAATACTTTCTTTATCATCTTTTACAATTTCATAAGAGGTTACTGTATGGCCCGCTTCTTTTAACAATTCATGTAATAGTTGTCCGCTCTTATCCGTTTCTTCCGTACGTGTATCGGAAATCGTAACAATCTTGCAACGCACTTCTTTTGGAGCTTGTTTTTTATGTTCAGTTACACTCATTTTTTATCTTTCCTTTCTTAAAAACTTTTCTTCATTTTATCATACATATCTTTACACAATTATGTATGAAGCCAATAATGCGCCATGATACAATATAAGTATACTAACCCACAAAAAGGAAAGTGCACTTTCTTATACTCCTAGACTACACATCTTTAGCTACTCTTTATATTTTCTACATAATAGAATTCAATTTTAAAACTTGTACTAAAAAATAAATTGGAGGTCTACATGGTATGGAACTTTATAAAAAATTAACAACAACATTCATCCTCTTATTCATCGCTTCAATCACTGTCGGCTTTTCCTTAAAAGGTGCAATTCCATACGCTACATTAGTAAGCATTATATTCGCGACACTATTTTTACTAAGCAGTGCCTTTTGCGCAGGTAAAGCACGTCAAATGAAAGGTTGATTGCATATGTTCCAGTAGAAACCCACCCTTTGTAAATCATGTAAAAAGGAAATACAAACGTATGAAAAGGCATGACTAATACGAAAAAGTATATTGAGCTAGAAGGCGAAGTATATTGCAAATCATGTATTCAAATTGTAAGTAAAACGAAATAAAAAAAGCTTTGCGCTCACCGCGCAAAGCTTTTTTTCATATATTATAGACCAGCTTGCTCTTTTAAAGCTGCAGCTTTGTCTGTACGTTCCCATGAAAGATCTAC
Source organism: Bacillus sp. ME78 (assembly GCF_903970865.1). Lineage (NCBI taxonomy): Bacteria > Bacillati > Bacillota > Bacilli > Caryophanales > Bacillaceae > Bacillus > Bacillus sp. ME78. The sequence continues at coordinate 114,219 of NZ_CAJCKK010000012.1, read as the reverse complement.
ATCAGTACGTCCGAAGTGGCCGTAAGCTGCTGTTTGTTTGTAAATTGGGCGACGTAAGTCTAGCATTTTAATAATACCAGCTGGGCGAAGATCGAAGTTGTTACGAACTAGTTCTACTAGTACGTCTTCAGATACTTTACCTGTGCCGAATGTATCAACTGAAATTGATACTGGTTGTGCTACACCGATTGCGTATGCAAGTTGTACTTCTGCTTTGTCAGCAAGACCAGCTGCTACGATGTTTTTCGCAACATAACGAGCTGCATATGCTGCAGAACGGTCAACTTTTGTTGCATCTTTACCAGAGAATGCACCGCCGCCATGGCGAGCGTATCCACCGTAAGTATCAACGATGATTTTACGTCCTGTTAAACCAGCATCACCTTGTGGTCCACCAATTACGAAGCGGCCAGTTGGATTAATGAAGAATTTTGTTTCTCCATCCATTAATTCTGCTGGTACTACAGCTTTAATTACGTGCTCTTTTAAGTCGCGATCGATTTCTTCCCATGTAACATCTGGGTGATGTTGTGTAGAAATTACGATAGTATCAACACGTACTGGTTTACCATTTTTATCATACTCAACTGTAACTTGCGTTTTTCCATCTGGACGTAAGTATGATAATGTATCATCTTTACGTACTTCAGTTAAACGGCGAGCTAATTTGTGAGCAAGCGAGATTGGAAGTGGCATTAACTCTTGTGTTTCATTACATGCGAAACCAAACATTAAACCTTGGTCTCCTGCACCAATTGCCTCAATCTCAGCGTCAGTCATTTGACCTTCGCGTGCTTCTAGCGCTTGGTCAACACCCATAGCGATGTCAGCAGACTGCTCATCGATAGATGTTAAAACAGCACAAGTTTCTGCATCGAATCCGTATTTTGCGCGTGTGTAACCAATGCCTTGAATTGTTTCACGAACGATTTTTGGAATATCTACGTAAGTAGAAGTCGTAATTTCCCCCGCTACCAATACTAAACCAGTTGTTACAGTTGTTTCACAAGCTACACGTGCATTTGCGTCTTTTGATAAGATCGCATCTAAAATTGAATCAGAAATTTGGTCACAAATTTTATCTGGATGTCCTTCAGTTACAGACTCAGATGTGAACAGATGACGTTTTTTTGTCATGTGGTAAACCTCCCTACAGTAATTGTATATATTGTACGGAACTCATCCTTAATTTGCCACAAACTGCGACATACATTTATTCTCCCACACAAGCATACAGAAAAACCTTTCCTACTTTACATAGAGGAAAGGTTTAATTTGCTACTTGCATACTGCTTTTTGCCCTTCGCTCTTATCGTTCGAGACCTGTAGCCTCGCACAGGTTTTAGCACCTATTCACCTGCATTTATCAATACAAGTGAGGTTGCTGGGCTTCATCGGGCCTGTCCCTCCGCCAGCTCGGGATAAGAGAGTATCCGTCCCAACCTATACTAAAGAAATGATATTCATTTGTCAATTAATATTCACATTTTCCTGAAAGTTTTTCTCAATACGCCTGAAATGAAATATTAATAGGGAAATAATGCATTCACACAAACAAAAAGAAATAAATAGTATACATTATTTATATAATTGTGTTATACTCTTGTTGGGGATTACGAGAAATATTTCATTAAATGAAAAGGATGGTATATAAATATGAGTACTGTGAATGTCCAAATTGGTTTACACGAATTATTGAACGGAAGCAATGCACAGATTCAACTAAGTGTTCCGCAATTAGTGGAAAAAGTATTAATGCGAAATGAAGGGAAATTAACTTCGACTGGTGCCGTTTCTGCTTCAACTGGAAAATATACAGGACGTTCTCCTAAAGATAAATTTATTGTGAAAGAAGCATCGGTTGCTAACAAAATTGCTTGGGGAGCTGTGAACCAACCGATTTCTGAAGAACATTTTAATAAATTATATACTAAAGTTTTAGAATACTTAAAAGAAAAAGAAGAGTTATTCGTCTTCAAAGGATTTGCAGGCGCTGACCGCAATTACCGCCTACCAATTCAAGTTATTAACGAATATGCATGGCACAATTTATTTGTACATCAATTATTCATTCGTCCAACTGAAGAAGAATTAACAACTCATGAATCAGAGTTCACAATTGTTTCTGCACCGAATTTCAAAGCTGATCCAGCTGTTGACGGTACAAACTCTGAAGCATTCATTATGGTTTCATTCGAAAAACGTATCGTACTAATTGGTGGTACAGAATACGCTGGAGAAATGAAAAAATCAATCTTCTCTATTATGAACTTCTTATTACCTGAACAAGATATCCTTTCTATGCATTGCTCTGCAAACGTAGGTGAAGAAGGCGACGTAGCACTATTCTTCGGTTTATCTGGAACAGGTAAAACAACATTATCTGCTGATCCAAACCGTAAATTAATCGGTGATGATGAGCACGGTTGGTCTGATAACGGTGTATTCAATATTGAAGGCGGTTGCTATGCAAAATGTGTAAACCTTTCTCACGAGAAAGAACCACAAATTTTCGATGCAATCAAATTTGGATCTGTTTTAGAAAACGTTATCATTAATGACCAAACGCGTATCGCCGACTACAACGATACTACTTTAACAGAAAATACTCGTGCTGCATACCCTATGCATGCGATCGACAATATCGTACTGCCAAGTGTTGCTGGACACCCAAATACAATTATTTTCTTAACTGCTGATGCATCTGGCGTATTGCCTCCAATCAGTAAGTTATCAAAAGAGCAAGCTATGTATCATTTCTTAAGTGGTTACACTAGTAAACTAGCAGGAACAGAGCGCGGCGTTACATCTCCGCAAGCTACATTCTCAACTTGCTTCGGTTCACCATTCTTACCACTTGATGCATCTCGCTACGCTGAAATGCTTGGTGAAAAAATCGAGAAACACGATGCGAAAGTATTCCTAGTAAACACTGGCTGGACTGGCGGCGAATACGGCGTTGGTAAACGTATGAACTTAGGTTATACTCGTGCAATGATTCAAGCAGCATTAAACGGCGAACTTGCAAAAACTGAAACAGCTAAACATGATATCTTCGGTCTTGAAGTTCCACTTCACGTACCAGGTGTACCTGACGAAGTGTTAATGCCTGAACAAACTTGGGCTGATAAAGCTGCTTACAAAGCAAAAGCAATCGAGCTTGCAAATGAATTCAAAGAGAACTTCAAAAAGTTCGAAAGCGTTTCTGAAGATATTATTAACTTAGGCGGTCCAATCGCTTAAATTAAAACTTTCTGTTGGAATAACCCTTTACTCATATGAATAAGTGTCTTGTAACCGTAAAGTTTCGCGTACTCACCGACAAAACCCAATGCGGCTTAACGGTTACACACACTTACATAAAAAAGAAGCTTACGTGAAAACGTAAGCTTCTTTCTATATCTTATATAAAGTGAAATGCTAATCTCTTCATCTGTGACCTAGATTATAAAATTACAGCTTCGAATATATACATTATATCCCTACTCGCTACATCTCTCGGGTTTCACATCATATGGGGTTAAAAAAGGCCCTGACCGCTTCTATTCGTGGCTGGATCATCTATTCCATCTAAAAAGAAGTCTTTTATCTTTTTATCTCTTTTAGCTCTTTGTTAGTTCTTTCTCATCTTTCATGCTATAGTATCCTAAATTCACAACGATTAAGAAATAACCACCCATAATCCCTACTGCAAATGCCCACATAACCATGTGGTGCTCAATTTCGTACATAATAATAGCACCCAAAATGGCAGCTGCAAAACGGTTAAACATACCGAGTGTCGGTGCTTTCGTCTTCTTTACAATACTATCTCCAAGCTTCTCAATTCTTCTCCCTAGAAGCCAAACGCAATACATACTTACAATAAGCCCAATTCCAGCGCCTAAAAAGTGTGCTGAAAACGGTGTTAACATCCAACCTAGTAACAAAATACCTAGTATATAATACGATTGGATTTTAAATGATCTTAGTGACATACTAATCATGCTGTACCTCTCTTCATTCGTTCTTATCTATCCAACAAAAAATTTCTTTCAAATCCATATTCCTTACATCCATTTCACTCAAATTAAAAACAACATAAACAGTATGTTTATGTTGTTTAAATGCTTTTAGAAAATAATATTATACAAGATTTCAAACATCATATTCTCATATTTTGTGACGGTTTTTCAAACTTTTTTCGTCCATTTATCAAAAAAATGATATCAATCTATGAACATACGGATATGATGTAATAAGCACACAAATAAAGGGGGCGTCTAATGATTTATTTTTTAATGGCTCTCATTCACCTCATTATCCCTGCACTTATCGGACTTTCATTGTATTGGTACACGAAAAACCATAGCATTTTTTACGCTGTCCTCGGTGTTCTTCTTCCAGGTATTATTCTTATTACACTCTTCCGTATTCCATTTTTAAACTTAATTCCACTTATTACTGCTATCTTATTTCTCATCTTCTTACCAAAAATAAAAAAATAGGAAAGCAGATCATAGGTGATCTGTTTTCCTATTTTGATATAGGTTCCCCTGCAATAGAATGAACTTTTACTTTCTCCGATTTCACAAACCATAGACCGACAAAAATGATAATTCCACCGATGATTTGTTGAAACGATACATATTCATTTGCCCAGACAGCTGCAAATAAAACAGCTACAAGCGGCGTTATATACATATATACCATCGTATGTGACGCCCCAATTTTTTGAACACCAACATACCACATTACTAGGCCAAATACTGTGACAAAGAAAATAGAATATAGTAAAGCAAATAGTGTCATTCCGTGAGTAATGTGAAATGGCATGACAAACACATGCGGACCACTTAACAATAATAGCGGAATCGCACCCACTAATGCAGACCATGCTGTAACACGTAATGCTAAATATTTTTTAATTAATGGTCCTGCTAAAACAGGATAAAGCCCCCAGCATATTGATGTAATAAGTCCAATTCCATTGCCATAAAAAGAACTAGTAAGTGAATGTCCTGCTACTAAAACTAATGCTGCACCAACAAAAGCAATCATAGAACCGATTAACTTTCGAGAAGAAAAATTTTCTTGTTTCAGAAAAATCGCAAATACAGTTGTAAAAATAGGTGAAATAGAAATGAGTAAAGAGGCATTTGTAGCGGATGTATATTTGACAGTTTCCATAAATAACGTTTGATACAGTACAATACCTACAACGCTAACGATGATTAATCTAGGTATATCCTTTCGCTCCATATAAACCGATTTTTCAATAAAAAAGGTAAGAAGTAACAGGAGCGGTGCCGCCGCCATCATACGAAGTGCAGTAAATTCAATTGCTGTAAATTCTAAAAATCCATACTTTGCAATCGTATAGTTAATCCCCCAAATAATAACAACACTTAAAATTAATAACTCAATTCCCCATCTTCTCATGCGTATCCCCTCCGCAAATAAGATTATACAGAAAATTCAATCATATGTACATTTCATTATGTGAAAAAACCTTTTTACTATTGGGACGTTTTGGTAAATGAAATTATATCGGCGATTTTTTCAATATATCGACTTATCAACAAAAATCGACAATAATAGCGCCTTATAAAATAAAAAAATGTGAATCCAAAATACATTTTGGACTCACATTTCCTTTACTATACTCGAACGTGTAATTTCATATTTGGATTATAAAACTGGCTTGGGCTCTTCAACTGAAAAGTTCCTCCACCTTCATGCCAATCAACCGTTAACTTATCGTCCATAAATACAAGCTTTGTACGATCAGCGATAAAATTCATTGTGCTTGATTCAATATCCACATCGCGCTCATCTTTTTCTGCTACAGCTACTAAATCGATGATTCCACTCATGACACAACCGCAACCCTCATTATCGTAAAATAACTTTATATATTTCGCTTCACTTGGAATCGTATCCATAATCTTTTTATATGCTGCTTCTGTTACAGTAACGTACATATGTTAATCTTCATCCTCTCTTCTCTTATCATTCATATATTGTATCACCATTTTTCTTAAAAGTTATATACAGAAAATTAAGACTAATATACAATGTATGTGATAAAGTTTCAACAATCGAGCTTTTATGAGTAGTTCATGCAGGAGAAAGGATGTTTACTATCTGTGTTCAAACTACAACGATATCCTATGTTATTAGGTCTATTTAGTAGTTTCTTCATTTCTAGCGGAATGCTATTACAGCATGTACTTCCCTATTCTCCTTCTATTAGCTGGATTCTAGGTTTTATTTGTTTCCTATCCGCTTCTTATTTTGCTACGAAGAATACAAACAACTCATAAAGCAAGAATCATCTTAAGGAGGATTATTAAACATGCCAGCCTTAAAAAAAATAGAGCAATCACTCGATCACTTATTCCAAATTGAAAAATACGGAAAAGATAGTGCCTTTAGTCGATTTATCCCAGCCGTATATGATCCTATCAAATTTCCTTGGCAACAATTTTTCGAAGCAAATTTTGTAGATTTATTTAACGGCCTTATGATGCACGGATCTGAAAATGTAAACAAAGTATTTTTAGCTGTATTCCCTACAAATGACATTCTTGAAACATTCATTTCACAATCCACACCTGGTGATTTACTCTTTATGCACCATCCCCTTGTAATGGAGTGTGGTGATCCAATTGGAAGATCAGGCCGCGGTTTCATACCAATCCCTGAAAAATATTTGCAAGAAATAAAAGAAAAACAACTTTCTATATATACATGTCACGTACCAATGGATTTTCATCAAACACATGGAACGAGTATTTCAATTGCAAAAGCATTAAACGCTACTGTAGTGGACCACTTTGCATATGGAGGTCCAGAACAAGAACCAGTTGGCCTTATTTGTGAAATAGATGAAACATCAACAGAAGCACTCCAAAAACATCTAAAACAACTCTTCCAGATTCCTTACACAGACTTCGAAGGGAAACGACATGATTCCATCAAAAAAATCGCAATTATCGCTGGATGTGGCGATGTTGTATCTTTAATGAAGGAAGCAGAAGAAAAAGGTGCTGAAGCATATATTACAGGAGAAATCCATTGCCATATCGACAATGATTACGGCCGACATAAATACTCTCTCATTATGGATTATGTAAAAGAAACGAATATGTCTCTAATTGGGGTGTCACACTCTGCCTCTGAATATTTAGTGAAAGAGACATTGATGTATGATTGGTTTAAAGAGAATTTTGATGTGGATGTTATTTTGCTTCCGCAGGAGAAATGGTGGCTCTAACACTATCATTTTTTTAATTTATATACACAATACAACCGACCACAGAAAAATAGATAAATGAGAAAGCACATGTACCTACGTAAATGCTTTCGTTGTGCCGAAAAATGAACCTACTGGTAGCACCGACTTTACTGGTGCTACCAGTATTACAGCTGGAAACCTATTTTTGTGAGAGGATACAACCGCTCTTTATATTCATACTGCAAGTGCTGTATATTCTGTTTTTCTAATTACTAACATATAGCAATTCATTTCATAAAAAAAGACCCTAGATTCGGGTCAACAAATAGAAATATAAATGAACTACAACAAATAACAGACAAAGCCATTATATATTTTTCGTAGTAAAACATCCATTAATTTCTTTTTACACTATCAATATATTATTTTTCGTTATCGTCCTCTTTTTTAGAACGTCTACCTAAGAAGAATACAAGAACTAATAATATAATTAACAGTAGTACTCCGCCGATAATGTAATATAGTGTGTAGTCTTTTTTCGCTTCTACCGCTGTATCATTTAACTTATCAGCTGTCTTTCCTTCAATTGTAAATTTCTTCGTCCATTCCCATTTTTGATTGCCATCAGTGGCTTTCACTTCTACTCGGTACGTTCCTGGATCAAATGCTTTGTTTTCCCAGCTAATAGCGTAATCAAAGTTTGAGTTTGGCGCCATTCTTAAATTTTCTTTTTTTGCTTCAAATAAAATGTCTGTACCTTTTTCTTTATATACCTTTGCATCAACACTTAAATTTTTTAACATTGCTGGCTTTACGTTTTGTAAATTTGTAGTAACAACGTTACGCCCGTTAATTTGTGTTGGCTTTACTTCGTTTAATTTCATGTCTGGTTTTACTTCAGCATCTGTTTCTTTTAAAACAACACCAATTGCGTATGCATATTTATTTTCAATCTGCACACCTTCATCTTTTTTCTTTGCATTCTCATCTTCTTTTTCTTTAAAGTATAAACCACCTAAAATAACACCATCAAACGACTCATTTGGCATTTCTAGGTTTATATCAACTGTCACTATGCTGTTAGCTGGGACTTTCGTTTCTTTTGGCATTTTAGCAATTTTAGAAAACGGATATTTCAAAGTAGAATCCGTTTTTGGTTCTACTGTACTATAATCTGTAATACCATTGCTATTCGTAATTGCTGTATTAGCAAACGATTCTACCACAACTTCTTTATTCGTATCATTTTTCATTTGGACTTGAATTGTTTGCTTTTGTCCAGGTTGCATTTTCAAATCAAAATACGTTTGATTTTTATCAATTTGATTTTCTGGTATAACTGCTGTCACAGCGAATTTCATTTCAGCTGCATATACTGAAAAAGCGTTTACCATGAAGAATGTAATTAATAGTAAGCTAGTAAATAGTTTTTTTACCATCTCTTATGTAATCCCCTTCATATCCATTTTATAGACAAGAAAGAGACAAGGTTAAAGCCATTCCCTTATCTCTTCTCATTTTCCTCTTTTATCTTAAAATTCCTCTTACTTACATAGGAGCGTCTGTTAGTTCCCAAGTTAGTGAAGTTGTGTATTGTGTTTGTTCTTTTTTCGTTTTACCTGGTACAGATAACTCTACGCTTTGTTTCGCTTCTGTTGCATCTTTACCAAACGTATTTACCCATGTACCCATACCTTGGTTTTCTTTTGCATCGATTAAATCAGATGCTGCACCACTTGGATTTAATGTGATAGATTGTTCTGCTGTTGGTGCGTCGCTACCTGCATTTGATTTCAAAGCTGAATTTTTTAATGTTAATGCCGCGCCATCCAACGCTTTATCATCTGCAGTTTTGAATTGACCATTTTGTTTTACTGTTAAATGCCATCCAGCATTTGTACCACGATTATCTGTTACTTGAACGTAGTTCGGCACGTCAATTACAGAACCGTCTACTTTTTTCTTTACTTTATCTAATTCTGCAAAGTAGATTTCGTTATTCCCTGATGCTTTTTGTGTTTTAAAGTTGAAGTTAGATACATAATCAATACTTAGTGGACCATCTGTACCTTTTTTATCTGGATCAACTGGATCTACAGTTTCATCTGGATTCTCTGGATTAACAACATCAATTTTATCTGTATTTTTCTCGAATTTAATGAATGCTTTTGAGTCTAATTTCCCGCCATCTTTCTCAGTTGCAAATGCAGACGTTCCTACTGATACTGATGATAATGTTACCGCTCCAATTAATGCTATTTTTGCTAGTTTCATAGTTTTATACCCCTTTATGATCATTTTTAAAATTCAGTCATTCTTAATTTTCAATCTTGTATAAGCTTAGTTTGGTGTATCTTCTAAAGTCCAAGTTAACTCAGCTGAATATTTCGCACCTTTTTCTTTCGCTGTCGTACCTGGTACGAATAAGCTCACACTCTTTTTACCTTGTTCTGTTCCTTTACCGAATGCAGTCGTCCAATCACCCATACCTTTATTCTTTGCGGCAGTAGTAATTTCCACCGCATCTCCACCTGGAGCTAGCGTTACTTTATTTTTAAATGTTGTAGGTGCATATTGTGCATCAGTTACAGAATTTACAGCTGGGTTACTTAAGCTTAAAGCTGCATTTGTTAACTCACTATTACCACTTTTAAATTGTGCATTTTGCTTTACTTTCAATTTCCATCCTGCATTTGTACCACGGTTATCTGTTACAGATACGAAGTTAGGTACTTCAACTGTTTTGCTCCCTTGTTTCACTTTATCCAATTTTGCAAAGTACGTTTGATCATTACCAGAGATAACTTGCTCGCCGAAGTGTAAGTTAGAAACGTAGTTAATACTTAATGGACCTTTTGTTCCTATTTCATGGTCACCAGGGTTCTCTGGTGTAACTTTTTCATTTGGATTTTCTGGATTGTTTGGATCTGTTGTGCTTGTATCTTCAATAAACGTTACATCTGTTTTTGATTTCATATTTGCTTTCTCTTCCGCAAATGCTGAAGTTCCTACTGCTGCAACTGATGTTAATGATACTGCACCGATTAATGCTAATTTTGCTAGTTTCATATGTACCTTCCCCTTTTCTCTGTTTTCATCTATTTTTTATTTTAAATACACTTGCTTTCCCCTAATTCTTTTGAATACATATAGAGATAAAACAATCGAAAACAATCCTATATATTGTTTGAAGTCCCGTGTCTGGCCTCCTGTTTTCGGTAAATATTTATCTCCATTTTTATTTTTATCAACTGTCTCTTTTTTTGTATTTATCTTTGTCGGATCAGTTGATGTATTTGGTGTATAGCTATTCGAAAATGTAATACCCGCTTTTGAATTCGTACTTGTAGCCGTTACTACATTTGCCATAAGAAACGGCACACATATAACTGTGGAAGCGATAATACCAACTATTTTTTTCATTACTCTCTCCTTTCTAAAATTTATATATTTCATATATTTTTAGAGAGGAGCATCGGTTAATGTCCATTCTAGCTGTCCAGCATATTTAGTATTTGCTTTAACATTCGGCCCTGGTTTTACTTGTAAATGAATTCCTTCGTTTTCCTTCCAATTTAGTGAAACCTCCTCATCGTTTTTAGAAATATACGAGAATACTTCTATACTAGAGGTACTTAAAGGTGTATCCTTTCCATTTCGTTTGTAAATCAATGCTCCTGTCAATATGTCATTTTGCACTGAAGTTAATGGTGTGATTTCCTTTACATATACACTCCATTTTTGCTTTTTAACACGATCATCGGTTACCTTTAAAGGATTTGAAATCCTCTTCGGTGCGTATGTCGTTGTTTTCGATGGAATTGTTAAATCTCCAAATGTAATTTCTTTTGGTACGTCTACTAACTTTAAAGTCCCATCAACGACAGTAACCGGCACTTGAATCTCCGCTTGTACACCTTGCTTCGTTTCAATTACAACCGTTACAGTATGATTCCCTATTGTTTTGGTATCTGGAATATTGATTAACTTCACTACTGATATTGGTTTATCTACATCCAAATTCGTATCTACAGATAAATCTGTCACAAATTTAGAAATATCCATTTTTGTTAAATCTGTTCCTTGCACTACTTTTTGTGGGACTGGTTTCCCAGTTGGAATACCTTTATACCTTATTTTTGCGATTCCATCTCGATTACTATCTTGTCCATTCTTATCGCCATCTAAATAATTTTTAGCTGACACCGGTATTTCAAGATAACCATCTTTGTAATATTTCATTACATTAGCACCTTTTACAGGAGAACCTGTAATTGTCATTTCATAAATTTTCCCGTTGAATTCTTCTGTTTTTAGCGCATTTACTTTCGCAACCGCAGTGACTTTATTGTTGTTTGTCCTGCTAATATCAAAGAAGCTACTTACATCATCTCCACTCTCCACATCTTGAATGGAAACATCATTCACAGTAAAATCCTTATTCACTTCACTTTCTAATACAAAAGATTTCGCATAGTGAATCTCTTTCGATTGAGCAGGCATATTTTGATATACCTTATAAGAAAGTTGACGGGAATTATCTTCCACAATATCTCCTATTACACTTGGAGCTGGAATTTCAATTTGTGCAATCGCTAATTGGTCGTATGATACATTAACACCTGAAGCATTTAATCTAACTTCTAGCGGTAATTCTGTTAAATTATCAAATGTAATTGTCATATCTGCTTCTGGAGTAGCTACTGGACCTGCTGTTCCAGAAAACTCGATTTTATTATTCCCTTTGTCTTGATACCTAATTGAACTCGTATCATACACGTATAAATTCGTTAAATGACTACCATCATTACGTAACGTTACATTTTTATAACTATTTATCCTTTTGAAATTCCACATTGCCGTTAATGGTACTTTTTTACTTGTTCCGTGTTCATAAAATTCAAAGGAAGCATTATAAGTTTGTCCTGACCTTCCGTTCCCATATAATTGTAAAAAGTTTTTTGCATCACCTTTAGTTATTGGTGTTTTAACATCTACAGATGAAGCTGTCATAGAGTGAATATTAATACGGACATCAATCCATTTCCCTTGATATTCACCAGCTTTTTTTACTAATACGTACTGTTCTCTATTTGAATTTCTAAATGTATATTGACTTTGACCAGTTCTGTCATTGCTACTACCCTTTACCTCATATGTTACTTGTGGGCTCCAAACAAATCTAAAAGCATATTTACCCGAGATAGAAGGCCCTTCACCTGTTCTATTATTTATTACCTTTACATTTGGATATTTAAGAATACTTGTAACAGGACTAGCAGCTAGTAGAGATTGGCTCTTTAATACCTTCTCAGCTTGAATAGCAGGTAATTCCTGATTATTTTCGTTTACCTTATTGCTCTCTTTTAATTCATTTTCCTTTGATACGAGTTCTTCATTAACCTTTTCTTTCGCTAAAGTCTTCGTTTCTTTTGGAACTTCAGCATTAGTAGAATTTATTTCTTGTTTTTTATTTTCTTCCGATACTTTCACTTTTTCACTTATTTCTTTTTTCATAACTTCCTCTGAAGCCTTTGGATTTTCATCAGAAATAGCTACATTTAAAGCCTCTTTTTTCTCTACAACATGTAGAGAAGGAGATTCAATTTTCTTTTCATTCCCTTCAAACTTCACTATCGGTTCAAATTTGTACTCTCCAGCTTTTTTCATTTGAATGACTACATATACGTCACCGATAAAATTACTTTGTTCATTCTTTTCAATTTTTACAATGTGATCTTCTGTTACTGAAATGTTTTGAATCGCTTTATTGTTTTCGTTCATTTTTTTTGTTTCTGCTTCATTGAACAGCTGTTCATTAGATAATTTCAGCTCGATATTAGCATCTTGTTTATTTGTATTTGTAATCTTTAATACTACATTTTCATCAACTTTTATTTCTTGTTTATCCATATGAACGATAAAACGTCCTTGCTCGTCGTTTGTAACCGCATAAACTTTCGTTGCAGAGTAATCTAGCACACCAACTTGCGTAAATAATATTCCTCCAGCGAGAAGTATACGCCCAAATTTACCTATTTGATTTTGCAATGTACTTCCCTCCCTCACTTCTTATGAACCGAATATTTCGAACATTAAATTTATTATTCAGCTAAATTTACAATCATAATGTGTATTCCTAGAAAATAAAAAGCCTGGTTGCCTTTTCGATTTTCATACATCACAACATGTGTGAAAATCCAAACTGCAACCAGACTATCATAGTAATTTTCATTACCTTAGACTCTTAGCTTTGCGACCTATCCTTTCGAACAGTGTGCCCATTTATTTTTTCTTTTTGAGACAATAAAAAATCTGGTTGCCTTTTCGATTTTCATACATCACAACATGTGTGAAAATCCAAACTGCAACCAGACTATCATAGTAATTTTCATTACCTTAGACTCTTAGCTTTGCGACCTATCCTTTCGAATAGTGTGCCCATTTATTTTTTCTTTTTGAGACAATAAAAAATCCGGTTGCCTCTTCGATTTTCATACATACAACTATGTGTGAAAATCCAAACTGCAACCAGACTATCATAGTAATTTTCATTACTTTAGACTCTTAGCTTTGCGACCTATCCTTTCGAATAGTGTGCCAAAAATAGGTATTTATTTATCGTGTTTTGAATATACCATTAAAACCCAAAAAAGAAAATAGTTTTTTTAGAAAAAAACAATTAATTTTTATAGTCTAAATTTTCCACTGGAAAATCCATAATAAAAACTTAAAAAAACATTTTGATCTTAGAAATACATCATACATTCTTTATCGATAAAATGAGATTTTTACTATCCATAAATAGCAAGATAAAATAGAAAAACATCACTTATTTGGAAGTGATGTTTTTTCTATTTAATGCAGTGGTAACATAACCTCAACCGTCGTTCCAACCCCAACTTCACTTTCAAAACTCATTTTACCGTCGTGGTCTTTAATAATTTTTTCTGTAACTACTAAACCTAGACCAGTTCCTGTTTCTTTCGTTGTATAAAAGGCTTCATTTAACTTTGGAATTTTATCTTTCGGAATGCCGCATCCCTCATCTTTCACTTGAATGATGATTCCATCTTTTACAGTAACTTTAATCGTAATTGTTCCGCCAACTGACATTGCTTCAATTGCATTTTTAATTAAATTAAAAAAGACCTGTTTTAATCGTTTTTCATCACATGAAATTGATGGTAAGTCTTTACTGTAAATACCTTGTATGTAGACTCCTTGTTTTAAAGCAGGCTTTTCCATAACTCGAATAACATAAGAGATAATTTCTTGTACGTTATGAGTTTCTGATTCTAGTGATTTAGATTTCTCAAATCCACTAAGTTCTGTAGCAATTATATGAATCCGATCTACTTCTTGTTTCATAATATCACTATAAATTTTATCCTCTGGATGCTTGTCTGCTTGTTTATTCACAAGTTTTTTTAAGTTTGCTAAAGGTCTTCTAATCTTATAACCAATAACCGTTGCCATCTTTCCAACAGCTGCTAGTTTTTCTGTCTGTTTTATTTCTTTGTCCATCATCTCAAGCGTACGAACATAAGACTGAACCCTCAAAAATATAATCCAACATATGATAGTAAATACGCTATATAATGCCATTGGGATTAAAACGAGAGAAGATTGAATAATGATTCCTGTAAGAGCATACTTTCCGACAAGTATCGCTGGAACTAACCAGAAATATCTTTTATTCACAAAGATTGGTGCAAACAAAATAAAAAATCCTTCTACTATATTTCCACCGTCAAATTCTGCATCGCTACCATAATAAATCATAATGTTATGGATAAAATCTAATACATTATAGCCAATTAGAATAATATACTTTACCGCAAAAGCATTCTTCCATTTCATAAAGTATATCCCAACGCAAAACAATACTACCATCAAAAAGTAAAGCCATAAACCTAAACCATCTTCAAACTCTCCTACACCTTCTTGCTCTCCACCGATTAACGGTACGATAAATTCATAGGCAAGATCATATACAAAAAATATAATGAAAAATAAACTTAAAAATGCTTTCAGCGCCTTTATTTCTTCGTTTTTAAATATATAGCCTTTATTCATATGGTAACTCCTAGCTTTTCTTCCACTTGGATTTCAGTATTTCTACACTTCTTTGGGAGAATGATGTCTATTCTCGTTCCAGTATCTCTTTCACTTGAAATATGCAGCTCACCAAGGTGCTCGGCGACAATTCGATTCGCTACCGTAAGTCCCAGACCAATTTTATCTTGTTTCGTTGTATAAAAGGCCTCTGTAACACGAATTAAGTTTTCTTGCTTAATACCATGACCATTATCAATCACGCTGATCATTACATACTCTTTCCCTTTATTTTCTAATCTTACATGTAATATGCCATCTTGTTCCATTGCCTCTAAAGCATTTTTTATCGTATATAAAAAGACTCCTCTTATTTTTCGTTCATCACATTCAACTTCTATTGTTTTTTCTTCCACATTCGAAATAAACTGCACGTTTAATTCATTCATTTTTTCGCGAAGACTTGTTATTACTTGTAATACAATTTTTCCTACATCATGTTTCTTATAAATAGAAGGTTTGCATGTAGCAACTTCCATTAACTCACTTATCATATTATTCATATTTTCTATTTCAAAAATCATACGTTTATAAGTAGGATCCTCTTCATGCTTCTCTCGTTGTAATTGCGTAAATCCTTTTAATGAAGCGAGTGGATTTTTAATTTCATGTCCAACCGTCGCTGCCATTTTTCCGATTACTGCTAATTTCTGTGATTCACTAGCAATCGCTATACTTTCCTTTACAGCTGAAAGATATTGTAAAAATCGGTTTAAAATGATATATGCAGCTATTAACATAAGTGTACACATAATAAGGAACATAAATGCTTTTACTTCCTCTAATACAAATAAATAAATTAAATATTTTCCTACAATAGAGGAAAGTAAAAACACATAGAATTTTTTATTTAAAAATATGGGTACAAAGAAAATGAGAATAATTTCTATTATATTTGTCGCATCAAACGCCGCCTTATTATAAAAAATATATGAAAATATATTAGCGATTTCTATCCCTATGTATGCAAATATCCATGCATATTTAACAAGTTTTGCCTTCTCTTTTTTCATTAAATATATATTCACGCACAGTATTGCTACTCCGCAAATAACTTGCCATACTATTTTGTATCCCTTATCCATTATTGATTTATCGTCTAATACGATTGCATAGAAAATTTGATATACAATAACAATGACATATAACACCCATAAAAGGATTTTTGCATTCTTTTCTTCTTCTTTATATGATAGAAAACTTTCTTTCACTTCAACACCCCTTCAAAATAATATCTCGAAGAATACCATTTATTATAATAAATGATTTTCATAGACAAACAAAGATAAATCGAACATTTGAGGAAAATCATCCCAACGACGCAACATCTTCATGCTATATACAAGCATAAAAAACATAAACAATAATACGTATATTATGGGAGGTGTTTTTTATGGACGGCAAAAAAAATAAAAAGACAGAACAACTCCAATCTTTCACGCGTGAAAATGAAGGAAAGGAGATGACAACAAATACAGGTGTTAAAATTTCAAATGATGAAAACTCTTTAACTGCCAGTGATCGTGGCCCTACCCTTCTAGAAGATTTCCTTATGCGAGAAAAACTTTCTCACTTTGACCGTGAACGAATTCCAGAACGAGTCGTTCACGCACGAGGATACGGAGCACATGGCATTTTTGAGTTATATGAATCTTTAGAAGAGCTAACAATGGCCCACTTTCTACAAGACCCTTCAAAAAAAACACCGCTTTTTATTCGTTTCTCTGAAGTAGCTGGATCAAAAGGAGCAAATGAAACGAATCGAGATGTAAGAGGATTCGCCGTTAAATTTTATACAGAAGAAGGAAATTTTGATTTAGTAGGAAATAATATTCCCATTTTCTTTATTCAAGATGGCATTAAATTTCCTGATCTTATTCACGCCCTTAAACCAGAGCCACATAATGAAATTCCACAGGGTCAAACAGCACATGATACTTTTTGGGACTTCATCGCCAACAATCAAGAATCAGCTGCAATGATGATGTGGATTATGTCCGATCGTGCAATTCCAAGAAGCTTTCGAATGATGCAAGGATTTGGCGTTCATACATTTCGTCTAGTTAATAAAAATGGAAAGTCACGATTCGTGAAATTCCACTGGAAGCCAAAGCTTGGCGTTCATTCGTTAATTTGGGATGAAGCACAAAAACTAGGTGGTGCTGACCCAGATTACCATCGCCGTGATTTGTGGGAAAATATTAATGCTGGAAACTATCCTGAGTACGAACTTGGCATTCAAATTTTAAAAGAAGAGGACGAATTTAAATACGACTTCGATATATTAGATGCAACGAAAATTTGGCCTGAAGAAGATTTTCCCGTTAAAATCATTGGGAAAATGACCTTAAATCGCAATGTAGATAATGTATTTGCTGAAACTGAACAAGTGGCACTACACCCTGGAAGTATCGTCCGTGGTATTGACTTTACCAATGACCCTCTCTTACAAGGTAGACTCTTTTCTTATACAGACACACAATTAGCACGCGTTGGTACAAATTATCAAGAACTACCGATTAACCGTCCAATATGCCCATTTCATAACAACCAAAGAGATGGTGCGTCTAAATATATAATCGACAAAGGAAAAGTTGCCTACCATAACAATTCCTTAGCAAATAATTCTCCTTATACTGTACCTGGAACAAAGGGGGGATTCGTTACATATCCTTCTACTGTATCTGGTCATAAAACAAGGGAAACTGCTGCTAGCTTCAAAGACCACTTCTCTCAAGCTCGTTTATTTTGGAATAGTATGAGTCACTTCGAAAAAATCCATATTATGCAGGCTTTCTCCTTTGAATTAGGAAAAGTCAAAAGTAAATCTGTCCGCCAACAAGTCGTGGATATGATTGGACATATTAGTACAGAATTGGCTACTTTAGTTGCAGAAGCTCTCGGAGCAAAAGTCCCAAATGTGCAAGAATCCAACGTTACAAAATCATCTCCAGCACTAAGTATGGCAAATACAACCTTTAGTCCTAATACATTACGAGTAGGTGTCATTGTTGCAAATGGATATGATGGACCAAGCGCACAATATATAATAAATCAGTTCAAACAAGTAGGTCTTCAACCAGTGATCGTTTCCGAACGATTAGGCATAGTGCAGGGAACGCCAAATGGACAGTGGGAAGTAAATGATACTTTCTTAACAGGCTCACCACTCCTTTATGATGGATTACTTCTTATTGGCGGAAAGATGGATGATCATTTTCTTAACAAAGCAAGTTCATTTGTCGTAGAATCATATAATCACTTTAAGCCGATTGGCTCCTTCCAAAACGGCTCTTCTATTATTCAATCTTTAAATATCGAAGGAAAGCCTGGTGTTTTAATAGAACAAGACCCTACGCGGCTAGCAAATGAATTTATTAAAGCTATGACAAAACAACGCTTTTGGGATAGAGCATATTCATAAAATAGGGGGACACTTATGTTTGTTACTGTCGAGAAAGATGTGCATATTTTTGTGCAAGACGTTAATCCTGGTCCAGGTAGTAAGACTGTTTTCTTCGTTCATGGATGGCCTTTAAATCATCAAATGTATCAATATCAACTCAATGTTTTACCAGAGCATGGCTTTCGCTGTATCGCCATGGATATACGAGGGAATGGACAATCTGATAAGCCATGGACTGGTTACACGTATGATCGATTAGCCGATGATATCGCAATTGTTCTGGAAGCACTTCAAGTAGAGAACGCTACGTTAGTCGGTTTCTCAGTTGGTGGTGCTCTTTCTATTCGCTATATGTCTCGCTATAATGGGCGCCGCATTTCTAAGCTCGCATTAATTGACGCTGTCTCCCCCTCTTTCGTTAAAAATCAAGAGTCCCCTTACGGTGTACCGAAAGAACAAGCAGATGCTCTCATTAATCAAATGTATGCTAATTTACCAAAATTTTTAAATGATGTATCTTTATCCTTTTTCAATAGAAACTTAGGAGCTGCAACCCTTGAATGGTTTTCTTATCTCGGTATGCAGTCCGCTTCTTATGCCCTTATCAAAATTTTACAAGCAGCTGCAAATGAAGATGTAACGAAAGATTTAAATAAAATTAACGTCCCAACAAAAATCTTCCACGGCGTTCACGATCAACTAATTCCTTACAAAAGTGCTGAGCTTACGCAACAACGAATTAAAAATTCTCAGTTACATGCTCTTACAAATAGTGGTCATGGTTCACCAATCGATCAAGCGGATGAATTAAATAAAGAACTGATAAAATTTTTACAGACATAACAACTGCAATATAAGAATGAACGTTAACATAATCGTTTTTTATAAAACATAAAATTCACACATTTCTCACAAATACACAAATAAAACGATTATATTTTCATATATACTAAATGTACAAGTAATACTCCCTAAACCCAGCTTGTCTGGTTACCCCGTTAAATACTATGAAAAAAGAACTTGTATCGTTATACAAGTTCTTTTTGTTTCTTTTATTTAAAGAGGATATCTTTACTATATTGATTTCCAACGAGTAAATCATATTGAAGCATTTTATATTGCTCTAACATTTCTTTTTGTTTCTTTGTTAAATCATTGATTACTTCTCCATTTTTATCAACTTTTAATTCATCTCTAAGCACTGGTATTTCCTTGTAAAGTTCCGACAAAAATTGATAAAATAAGGATTTATTTAATCCTGCATAATCAAAAATAAGATTAGAAAAATGAATTGGGCTTACTAAACCTAAATTATCATTTGGCATATCAAAGTTTGCATACATTAATAACGGAGTTTGCGCCATCGCTAAACGTTCGCTCGGTGTTTTTTCATTCGTTATATACCCATTTTCTTTATAAAAAGATTTATTTGTTCCTAATGATGGAAGATGATCTCCAAAGAATACTAATAATGTAGGTCTATCTAAATTATCTAGTTGCTCTATTAAATATTGAAGGGCCTCATCTGAACGTCTTAAGCCTTCTGTATACGTCTCTAATTCTCCCTTTGATTCTTCATTTTCTAGACCGCTAATTTCTATTAGGTTTTCACCAAATCGGCCTTCTGTAAATGGAAAATGATTTTGCATCGTAACTGCATGAATAAATGTTGGCTGTTTTTGCTCCTCTAACTCAGCAATTATCTCTTTACTCATCGCTAAATCACTAATATAATCTCCATCAATATCCACATTTCCCATCGTGTCCTCTGCATTAAACTTATCAAATCCTAACACCTTATATACATCGTCACGTTTAAAGAATGTGCGACCAAATGAATGAATTGCACTTGTATAATAACCTTCTTTTTTCAACGCCGTAGGGATTGATGGAATTTCTTTCTTATTTGTAATGACCTGCTGATATGGTATAGAACCTGGCTTTAACAAACTCATCGAATAACTCGTTAATGCCTCAAATTCAACGTTCGCCGTATTTCCCCCAAATGTAGGAGAAATAGTTTGTCCACCAGGAAAGTTTTCTATATAATGATGTAAATTTGGTACAGGATCTTCACTAAAAGAAAGGTTAGTTACTTTCGTCGGATCCCAAAACGATTCACTCATTACAAAAATAATATTCGGTTTCTCTTTTTTCTTTTCATTCCCTATATTTCCACTATATTGTTTTTTTATATCGTTTGCTATTTGAAGCATATTTTCTTTAGAATAATTTTTTGGTTTTTCCATAACTGTTGTATCTAAATTGCTAATAAACCCTAGTACAAAACCATTTGAAGCATAGTTCTCATTTTGATTCCACAAAACAAAATCTACACCTGATTTTTGAAATACTTTATTCATAAATGTATTCGCAAAATTACCGTACGCATATAGAACAAAAATAGATCCTACTACTAATAAGGCTCTTATTCCTAGATGAATCTTTACATTTTGAATATTGCTTCTCATATATATCCCTGCAACAATACAAGCTACGATACTTAAGATAATGACAAAAATATAGCTCCAGCTAAAATAGTCCATCACCATCGGTATAACAGATTGCATATGCGTAATTTGTGTGAAATCAGAAGGATATAACGGATCGCCTCTGAAAATAAGCTTTAAATAATTCACAATACCTAAAATGACTAACGTACAGCTCGTTAAAACCATACTTAGAAAAACCTTACCTATTAAATTATATACAAGAATATATATTGCATAAATTACTACAAAACTTAATATAAACTGCATATTATAAAAGTAAATCCAATTCATTGCCTCTATGAAACTCATATTAACTTGCATGACAATATAAAATAACGCTACTGTATGAGCTAGTAAAAGTAATATAAAATGCACTCGCAGGGATGCTCTAAGTATAGACATCTCTTTTTTATTGAAATGCGTAATATAAAACGTTATGCCCCATATGAAAATCATCATAACACTTAAAACAAGCTTTTGATTTAAATGATCTTTCATCATGTCTAAATTAAAAACCTTTAAAATCATAAACAGCATAGTTATTACTAATAAAGTCACCATACTACTTATAATGCTAGAAATTAATATATTTCTTTTTGGAAGATGAAAAAGTGTAGAACCATACTTCAATTCATTCCCTCGTTTCTATGTCTTAATTTCCCCCGCATCGAAAGAACTATTTCTATTAAAATAACATATATTACATATTTCGTCTGCATACTTGTTTCTATCATAAATGTATTGTCTTAATATTCCCTTAATCAACAGTTAAATTGTGGCATACAAATTACTCATTCTTGAAAAACTTAATTTCAGCATTCCACTTTATGATATAATAACTATGTTTTGGAAATCCTTAATACTATTAAAGATTTCCAATAAAAATACGAAAGAATTAATAAAAAAGGAGTTGCTCATTTTTGCTTACTAAGTTTAAGAGTTTGCCTAAAGCGGTATATGTAATTTTGGCGCTTTCTTTCCTGTTGCACGTTTTTTGTTTAGTAAAACAGCCAGGATTAGATGGAGAGTTAGTCAAAGTAACATATGGTGCAAATGATGCCTTTAACTATTCGTTAACAGCTGAACAACTATTAAAACATGGTGTATTTGGTTATGTGTATTTAGAACCTAGTGAAGTTCCAGGAAAAAATGCATATATTACACCAGGTCAGCCATTACTATTAGCTGGCGCTATGATTATTTCTGATATTACATCAATTCCTTACTATTACGTAGCAACTGTTATTAACATGATCATGAATCTTTGTACAGTGCTATTAGTATTCTTAATAGGAAAAGAATTGTTCGAAAAAAACATTTATGGAATTGTTGCAAGTATTTTATATGCTATTTATCCAAGTAACTATACATACTTCCGTACATTGCTAACAGAAGTTCCATCCATATTCTTATTGGCGTTATGTGTATATGTATTTGTTCTCGCATGGAAATACAATAAAGTGAAATTCCATATATGGTTTGGAATTGTCGTTTCAATTTTACTTATGTTCCGTCCAAATCCAGCTCCAATGATGCTCATTCCTGTTCTTGTTGTGTTATTTACATATGGATTTAAAGACTCCATTCGAATCGGATTGTTATGGTTTATCGGACCTTTCTTTATTATTGGCGCATGGGTTGTTCGTAACTACTTAGCACTCAACCAATTTATTTTATTCTCAACCCAAGGTGCAGATCCACTAATTGCCGGTGCAGATCCATTTAATAAAATTGGATATGAAAATATAGTAAATGAAATGAGAGCTAAAGGCTTAGATGACAAAGGTGCATACGCAAAAGAATTAATCAAGAACGGATTTAAGACGGACTTCACTTATTGGTTCTCTTGGTTCACTGTCGGTAAAACAATTGAATTATTCAAAACAGCTCCTGCTGTAGACCAATACCGTATTCACAACTTTATGCAACTATGTCATAGAGTGTTTATCACCGGTACATTCTTGAGCAGCTTCTGCTTCATGCTAAATTCATTTAAACATAAACGCGTTATGATGCTAGTAGCAAGTTCTATTATTTACATTATCTTCTCAAACTTATTCTTAGCAATTAATCGCTATGGATTTTTCATTAATCCTCTTATGTGCTTAATTCTTGCATACGGATTAATTCACATTGTGCAGAAACTTCCATTCTTCCGCACTAACCAAGCATAATAAGAAAGAGGTCGTCCACCGTTGGACGACCTCTTTCTTATTCCCCACACTTTAATTCTGTATGTATGTGTTTCTGTATTTGTCAAAATATCTTTCACAACACCACTCACTGTTTTATGTATAAATGCAAGTTTTTTACAACTATTACTATAACGAAAAGAACCCGCCACAAGACAGGTTCTTTTCGTTATTTTATGATAAAAGAGAAAATGATTAGCATGTGTATTATATAAAAGGAAGCAGCCATATTTTCCATACGATACATACGAGTACTATAATTACAAAATCAAAAAAATCTAATCTCGGACCTTTTTTCATATTCATATGTAGCCACATATGAAACCATTTTATTTTTGTATATTTATGGATGTTTTTCTTTGCAAATCGGTAAATAAGCATTTGCATGATAAAAAATCCGGCCACAAAAATAAATAATAAGATGAGAAATCCAATCACAAAATTCCTCCTATTTTTGTAGCGTTTTTTCTACTATCCGATTTTTCAAAACCCACTCTTCAAACTGGGCACTTCCAAATTCCCAGCTAAGATCGCGAGCATGTACAGAAAAAACGTAATGACCAGCATATTCGTCCATAAATCTCCCTAACTCTACATCGTCTTTCTGAATACCGTATACTCCAAAATTAAAATACACATCCCATACGTCTTCATTCTTTCTCTTATAAGCAATCGATTCCATATCACATTCTGTCCCGAAATAATCAAGATGTAAATGTACGCTATCATCGTATTCGTACTCCATTTTATCACCCCTTATATTTGTACTTCTTTACCACCAAAAAAATTCCTGCTATCTACACTCACATATGGGCGATTACCTACATATCATGCTTGTAGAGTGACTTCTAGGAGGTGTTATATAGTGAAAAAATTAATCGTGATTTTTTGCATCATGTTACTAGCTGTTTTTACTTTTGCTGCTTGTAGTAGTAAAAAAGAAGGTACGAAAGAACAAACTCAAAACATTCGCGTCGGCGAAGTTACCCATTCTCTCTTCTATGCCCCATTATATGTTGGGATTGAAAAAGGATTTTTTAAAGATGAAGGACTAAATATTGACCTACAAACAACAGCTGGTGGCGATAAAACGATGACCGCCCTATTATCTGGCGGAATTGATATCGCTCTCGTCGGTTCTGAAACGTCTATTTACGTTCATCAACAAGGAGCGAAAAACCCTGTCATTAACTTTGCACAGCTTACACAAACAGATGGGACATTTTTAGTTTCACGTAAAAAACTAGACTCTTTTAATTGGAATGACGTAAAAGGTGTTACATTTTTAGGACAGCGTAAAGGCGGCATGCCGCAAATGGTTGGAGAATACGTTTTAAAGAAAAATGGCATTGATCCTCATAAAGATACAAACTTAATTCAAAATATCGAGTTTGCTAATATTGCAAATGCCTTCGCATCTGGTACTGGAGAGTTTGTACAGCTCTTTGAACCGACTGCAAGTATACTTGAGAAAGAAGGTAAAGGTTATATCGTCGCTTCATTCGGAAATGAATCTGGTACTGTTCCTTATACAACGTTCATGGCAAAAGAAAGTTTCTTAAAGAAAGATAAAGCTGCTGCTGAAAAGTTCACACGTGCTCTCTATAAAGCACAGCAATGGGTTGATACACATAGTCCAGAAGAGATTGCTGATACTGTTTCCCCGCTATTTAAAGACACTTCAAAAGACATTACAGTAAAAGTAATTGAACGGTATAAAAAGCAACATTCTTATGCGACAAATCCACTATTAGATGCAGAAGAATGGAAACAGCTCCAAACTATTATGAAAGACGCTGGTGAATTACAAAAAGAAGTCCCACATGAAGCGCTCGTCAATACAAAAATTGCCGAAAGCGTTATTAAGAAATAGAGGCGAAGTGTATGAGTTTTTTGCAAATACGTAACGTTTCTCACTGTTTTTTTGCAAAAGAGAATGCCAAACTTATTCTCGAAGATATGAGCTTACAAGTGGAAGAAGGCGAATTTATTTCTATACTCGGTCCAAGTGGTTGCGGTAAAACAACGCTCCTCTCAATCATTGCTGGACTACTTGATCCAATTGACGGTATCGTCTTTTTAGATGGTGAACCGATTACAACGAAAACATCATCTATGGGATATATGTTGCAACAAGATTACTTATTCCCTTGGAAAACGATTGAAGAAAATATTATGCTTGGACTTCATATTCGAAAGATTTATGATGAGCAGATGAAAGAACATACTTTAAATCTTTTAAAACAAGTCGGTCTTCATGGTGTAGAAGAACAATATCCTCGTGAACTATCCGGCGGTATGCGTCAACGTGCCGCTCTCGTTCGAACATTAGCGACTGATCCGAAAATTTTATTACTAGATGAACCATTCTCCGCACTCGATTATCAAACGAAATTAAAACTAGAAGAACTCGTTTTCAACTTACTAAATAAATATAAGAAAACATCACTACTTGTTACTCATGATATTGAAGAAGCGATCGCGATGAGTGATCGTATTTATTTACTGCAAGCGAATCCCGGAAAAATCGCAAAAACCTTTATCGTCCCGGAAAGTATCCGTTCTTTATCACCGTTAGAAGCACGCCATCACTACGATTTCCCAGCCCTCTTTCAAGATATATGGAAGGAGCTGGAACGACTTGGATAATATAAAACAACTACATGAACAATTTCGAAAGAACGAACGCAGACGCGCTTGGATTGCTCGCTCGCTACAACTTTTACTACTTATTCTTTTCTTTGCACTATGGGAAATAGCTAGTAAAAAAGAATGGATTGATCCTTTACTCTTTAGCTCTCCTTCGAGTATTTGGGATCTCTTCTTAACGAAATGGATCGACGGTTCACTTTGGGTCCACATATGGACGACATTACTGGAAACAGGAGTAGGCTTTATTCTCGGAACAGTACTTGGTGCTATTATTGCCACGTTCCTTTGGTGGATGCCACTTCTAGCCCGCGTACTTGATCCTTATCTCGTCGTCCTAAATGCAATGCCAAAAGTTGCACTCGGTCCAATCATCATCGTTATTTTCGGTCCAAACATTTCATCTTCTATCGCAATGGGAGTAATCATTTCCATCATCATTACCATTCTCGTTATTTACAGTGCATTTCAAGAAGTCGATTCTAACTATATAAAAGTGATGGACACATTTGGTGCAAATAAATGGCAATGTTATAAGCAAGTCGTTCTCCCTGCATCGTTTCCAGCAATTATCTCAACGTTAAAAGTAAACGTTGGTTTATCCTGGGTCGGTGTTATTTTCGGAGAACTTCTCGTTTCCAAACAAGGACTTGGCTACTTAATTAGCTACGGATTCCAAGTCTTTAACTTCACACTCGTCTTACTTAGCGTACTACTCACATGTGTTCTTGCAACTCTTATGTATGTATTTGTTGAGGCATTTGAAAAAATTCTAATTGGAAAAAGAAAAAGAAGCTGACTCAAAACAGTACGCTATAGTCAGCTTCTTTCTTTTACCTTTTATCACACATTTTCGTTTCATTTGTAATGTTTCCATCCGCAACCGTAACTGTATGGAAACAGTCTTTCACACGTACTGTAACGACATTATCTTTTCGATCTATCACATGATAATCATTAAACTTTTCATTCAAAGCACTACGAATTTGCTCCCCTTCAAAAATCGGAAAACCGTGAGACATTACCCAAATGAGACCAGCAACAGCAAGAATCGTTTTCATACGTTTCATTACCTCCTCGAGAGTAAACTTATAGTCCCTACAACACGCGCATTATAATTGTGTCTAAATTGTGACGTTTTTATACTAATTCTATTTTATACCTCCAGTTCCTTCTTCTTTTAAAGAAAAATACAGAATTTTCAATTTTATCAACATGAAAAAACGCAAAGAATTAAAAATTCTTCACGCTTTACTTTAACGAAACTATATCGAACGCATAACTCACATTAGTCTCCACTTTGTTGTTCTATCGTTTTCGAAACATCATATAATCCCGACAGCACTTCCGCTCTCATTTTTACAAGCTCAGGGAACTGATAGAAGAAAGCAATTTTCTTATATTTTAACTCTGTTCCTTCTTTCACCTTTTTTGAATCTTGTAAAATGAACGCTGTAAATGTATCTGCGATATCTTCCGTTACATTTGTTGTTCCATACAGCGATACAAACTCATCATGCTTTTCTTTATAAAATTTAATTTGTGCCTCTTCACTTTCTTCTACTTTCTTTTCTGTCCACTCTTGCTCAATTGGTTTCCAAAATTCATTATAAAATTGGTTAATATACGAAGTTTTTCTCGCACATCCATTTTTCAAGAACACCGTTTTACATTTATTTCGATATGATGAAATGTCTTTCTCTTCATCAAACGCCTCTAAATATTTCCTATCCACTGGTACTTGTTTATGCCCAATCGTTAATACGTGAGCCGTTTCATGAATTAATGTTTTCATCACTTCATCTATATTCACCCCAGAATCGAGCACGTCTAAACTAAGCAACCAATCTCTCGGGTCATCCATACTTGGCATGACATGGGCAACAACGCCGTCATAACCATCCGTTATTAGATCAAACCCTGTTATATTCTCACGATATTTCACTGGAATGAGAGTGCGATACATGTCCCATAACGTTTCATGATACTCTCTATCTTGCCGCTGGCTTAACAAGTCATCTTTTGCTACTTCGTCATCTGCAAAAGCTTTATTCAATCTCTTACGATCCAATTTCTCAAAATAAGGATCTACAATTTCATCACCATCGATATAATAAGAAGCTAAAAAGAAATAATTGTCATCCTCTTCTTTTTTCTGTTCCGCCTCTTTCATATTCATACTTTCATACTCTTCTATGTCATAATCCTCTACTTTTTCAAGTTCTGAAAGTTCCTCTATCTTTTTATATACTTTTTGTAATGTTTTATCTCCTATTTGTGTGCAATCTTCTTCTGTTTTACAAATTTCTTTTTCTTTCGTAACCTCGATAGCACTATCGCATCCTGCAACTAAACTGCTTGCTATAATACAACACACTAACTTACCATACAGTTTCTTCATGCAATCCCCCATTATTCCATTCTACAAAATATCATAATCATTTTTTTACGAATATGCGATAATTAATTATAAAAACTGCAAGGAGGCTTCTCATGATTCGTGCAATCTTATTCGACTTAGATGGAACACTATTAGATCGGCGCCAATCTTTAGAACAATTTATTTGTGAGCAATATAATCGCTTCTCCTCACATTTGATGAGTATAGAGAAATCAGAGTATTGTTCTCGATTTCTTGAACTCGATAATAATGGCTATACGTGGAAGGATAAAGTATATGCTACTCTCCTTTCCGAATACAACATTACTACTTTAACGCAAGAGCAACTGCTACACGACTATATTACAAACTTCCAACATCATTGTATTCCTTTCAAAAACACGCATGAACTACTTCAACAGTTAAAACAGCGAAACATTAAAATTGGTATTATCACAAATGGTTTTACTGAATTTCAGATGAGCAACCTTCGAGCACTACATATACATACGTATACAAACACCATTCTCGTTTCAGAAGCTGAAGGAATTAAAAAACCTCACCCTGAAATTTTCGAACGTGCTTTGCAAAGACTAGATGTTAAGGCAGAAGAATGTCTTTATGTTGGAGATCATCCAGAAAACGATGTGCTTGGTTCTGAACAAGTAGGGATTCTTGGTGTTTGGAAAAAAGATTCGTTTTGGGGTGATTTTAAGCATTCACGTATCGTAGATGATTTGTTGGGGGTGCTTTCGTTTTTAGAGGTGGAGGTATCAACACAATAATAACAAATAAATTATATCAGCGATTTTCACAATATATCAATTCACCAACCAAAAGTAACAATAATAAGAGGAGGCGTTTTTCAAAAACGCCTCCTCTTATTATTCATACACTGTAAACTGAGGTTTACTCAGATGATCTTTTACTAGCGCATCATCTGGAAACTTTGAAACTTTTTGATATACGGCAATGTCACCGATACAACCTCCTGTTAGTAGAATTCCTAAAAATGAGAGTGGCTCCAGATTCATAGCTAATCCCAATACAATTGGCAAAATTCCAGTTGGTAAAAACGGAAGCATTAACACTTTCTTCATTTGCTTTACTGTAACCGCCTGTTTAGAATGAGCATATGCAACACCTAATTTCCAATTAACGCCCCATTTTAGTTCACTCCACGGAACACCTCCGATATAGCGAAAGCCAATTAAATGTATCGCTTCATGAATACAAACGAGAACAATCATTGCGATAATAAAAAGAAACATCGTTAATAATGTAACTTCAACTTGAACCCCATCTGAAAGAAATATATGCAAATAACCAATTCCAAACGACAAAGCAATTATTATAAAAAATAAAGAAAAGTTTAATTTAACCATCGAAACAGTAATAGTCGTTTCTTTTCTTTTATCCATCTTCCCCCTCCTAAAATGTAAATATATCTTTACAAAATTGTATAATATACCCAAAATAATGTGAAGATATATTTACATTTATTCTTACATACAAAAAAAGAAACCGGCCACTTTACTTCGTAAAACAGCCGATTTCTTCTATATGTTTCATCGTACGCGCTAATACGTCATCGCGCATTATAAAGCTAAATTTTCTATTCGTTTTAATGTTGTCAGGAATGTCTTTTAATAAAACAGACCCTTTCGTTTCTTCGTAATGCGTATGTTCTTCTACCGCACTAATTGTTGCAAAATAAATGTTTTTAATGATTATTTTGTCTTTTCCAGATACTTTGTATTGTCCTAAGTAAGTTAAATCAGAAACTATGCCGCCGGTTTCTTCATGAACCTCTCGAACTGCCGCTTCTTCCGGTGTTTCCCCTATTTCTACTTTACCACCTGGAAATTCAAGACCGCGACGTAAATGATGTGTTAATAACCATTGATCCCCGTACCGGCATACAACCCAAACATGCTTTGGCTCAGGAGAAAATGGATAACGTTCAAACGATAATTGTACAGTGTTGTGGTAATAATCTTTAAATTTGTACATGCCATTACTCCCCTATTGATGGTTACAAGTTTTTCCTACCACAAATTGTAGCATATTCTCGCTTTTCTGCATAATATTATCCAATTACAATCCATTGATTATTCCCATTTGTGCGACTAATTCTTTCGTCTCATGATTTCCTAAATCGTAAATCATTTTATATGCTTTTTGTAGTTGTTCATCATATCGGTCATTATTTGAATCGTGATGATACTCAACAAATGGAACGTGGGAGCGTACAAATGACCCTAAATCTTCTACATATGCTTGATCAAAGTGCTCTCGTAATTCCATAATTTCCTCATCATTTGCGGAAATCTCAAAATTATACGTATCCGCCGTCTTCACTTGTGAAATTTGACCATTTCCTATTGATATATAATATGTTTTTTTCGTCTCCATGTAACACCCTTCTTTCATCCTTTTATTTTCTATTGTTTTCATCAATTACAAAATTATGTAAAATAAAGAAAAGGAGGGATTTTATGTTCAAAATATTAATTATCGGTATTATCATCGTCCTAATCATCCTCGTACTCTCCATCATGACAATTAATAAAGGCTATGCATACAAACATTCCGTTGATAAACCAGAAGATAATCCTTATACAAAAAATAATAAGGAGGATTCATAATATGCTTCGTGTACTTCGCATTGCAATCGCACTCACTGTGATCATAATGTCGATAATCGGGCTCTATACAGGTCAAAATAACTTTCTACCACTTTCACAATTTTTATTAGGAGCTCTCATGTTCCTCATTGCAATGGAACAAATAAAAAAGAAGGATTCAGGAACAGGATTCATTTGTATTGTTGCCGGTGCTTTCATTTGGATTGTTCTTATCATTAGCTATATAAAATAAAGGGGATACATGTATGCTAAAAGGATTGCGAATTACTTTTTCACTTATTGCTTTATGTATAGCAATCTATAGTTTCTTTACTAGTAATAGAGAAATTATGCCTTATATGTTCATCTTTTTAGGGATGATGGCTTTCGTTATTAGTATAGAGGAAATCTTAAAACAGCAAAAAGGTGGTAGTATACTTGCTCTGTTAGCGGGAGCTGGTGCTTTATTTCTTGGCTTCTCAGAAATATTTCGATAAATAGTCTCTTTAAAGGAGGTATACAATGCTAACTGGATTACGCTATTTTTTCATGCTTCTCACACTCTCTCTTTGCACTTATTCTCTTGCTACCGACAACTTCACACTTCTCCCATACATGCAATTTGCTCTCAGTTGTTTCTTTATTCTTCTAGGAATTAATGAACTGAAATCCGGAAGAAAATCAATGGGTATCTCGCATTTTTTCGTTTCTAGTCTTATGCTCTTCATTGTAATATCGAACTACTTTCACTAAAGATAACATATAATTTCCAATCACCTACTGACCATTACCTCTCACTAATTTGGATTTTTTAAACAGTTAATAAATTGGAGGATACTATGCTAACAAACCTTCGAATCTTACTATCTGCTATTGCTTTTATTCTTTCTTTTTTTAGTCTTTTTACACGAATTTCTATTCTTTTCTCTTATGTATTTATCCTTTTAAGCATCACATTTATTCTTTCGGGAGTTGCTGAAATACAACAAAAGCAAAAATCGAAAGCTATCTTTTGTTTTATAGTTGGGATAATCACTTTCTTCGTTGGGATTTCTGACATACTTCCATAAAAAAGAAGAGCTTGTGTGCTCTTCTTTAACTCACTACTTTCAATCCAATAATCGTCCCCATAATCCCAACAATACAAATAATCCGAAAAGCGTTTTTAGGTTCTTGAAAAAATAAAATACCGACAACTGCTGCCCCGAGCGTTCCGATTCCAGTCCAAACTGCATATGCGATCGATAACTGAATTTCTTGAAGCGCCATCGTTAAAAATTGAAAACTAATAATAAAACCACCTATTAAAATAATATTATTCGTCCAACTATTATTTTTGGCTACTTTCTTTATCCCAATTACACCGACAATTTCAAAGAGCCCAGCTATAATTAAATAGATCCATGCCACTTTATTTCACCTCTTCCTTATTCCCACTAAATTTCAATCCGATAATAAATAGTGCCAATAAGCAAACGAGGAAAATTTTGATGAGCGAAAATGGTTCTTTGAAATATAAAATATCTACCAATATCGTTCCAACTGTACCAATTCCAGTAAATACTGCATATGCCGTACCAATTGGAATTTTTTTAGTTGCTTCAATTAGTAGTTGAAAGCTCACTAAAATTGCAATGAGTGTCAAAATACTCATTGAATTTGTTTTTAATCCTGTCGCCCAATATATTTCAATTAAGCCCCCAAATACTAAATACATCCACGCCCTATTTATGCTAATCTCCTTTTTCTTTTTCACTTCTTCTTTTATCTCTTCTCTTGTTTCTTGTTTCGAAGAATTACGCTTCTTTTTCGGAAAAAGAATGTAAGACATCGCCCATATAAAATGAATAATAAGCACTGATGTCCAGACACTTGTAATCGTATTAATCGTTTCATTTTTATAAAATCCAATTTGTTTATTTAAAATCCACTCTTTCATATGAAGGAAATAGGAACCGCTTGGCAACTCTTGAGCTGGTACAAGCCCTACTATAAAAATAAATAGAAGCTGTGCAAAAATGAAAATCCCCACATGTTTATAAAAGTATTGCCGCTCTAATCGTGCGTGCTCCTTTCCATATAGCTTTTCTTTTTGCGTGGCTGTCATTTATCTTCCTCCTTTTTCAAATAATACTCCACCATTTCATCTATATACTTCATTGTTTCCGAATCAAGTCCATATACTTTTGCAATCTCTCCCTCTTCAGGTTTAATTAAATCCCAATACTTATTTATTAATTGTTCATCTTCATGAAATACGTGCATTGAAAAAGCCACTACCCTTTCCGCTAATTTTTGAATTTCCGGTGAATCTACTGGTTCATTTATACGCTGACGAATTGCTCTTAATACTTGTAACCATTCTTTTGTTCTTTCATTGTTTTCTTCAAGTGTTGGTAAATCCTCTATAACCTTCTGTTCTTCCTCCGTAAAATATTTTTGTCGGAAATTTTCTCTCTGCTCAATTCCCTGTACTGATTTTATGAATAACATTAAATCTTCTGTTTTAAGCTCTCCAGTTAATTCAATGGAATGAAATGCTGTATATAATAGTTTTTCTAAGTCCTGTAATCTTTTTACTTCCGCTTGTATTGTTTGAATTTCATTTTGAATTGCACTTTTCCATCTTTCTTCTGAATTCCCCTTTTCCTCTTTTAACACTTTTTTTATTTCCGAAAGCTTAAAACCAAGCTTTTTAAACGTTGTTATTTGTTGCAATGTAATTACATCATCTTTTGAATAGTAACGATATCCTGACTCAGCAACGTACGACGGTTTTAATAATCCAATTTCCTCATAATATCTAAGTGTTCTCGTCGTTACATTCGTTTCTTTTGAAATTTCACCAATGCTATACTTATTCATCGTTTCCTCCTCACGCCTTATTTATCTTCACTATAAACTTTGACGTATACGTTAAAGTCAATACTCCATTCACACAAAAAACTCCTGTTTTTCAAACAGGAGCTCTCATTAATATATTCACCTACTGCCTTTCATTTCTTAAAAATGCTCATAAGTGAAACTCATTGTTTTTCTATAAAACCTGTACTTTTCTCTTTTACAAATAAAAAAAC
The DNA here is from genome assembly GCF_903970865.1 of Bacillus sp. ME78. Classification (NCBI taxonomy): domain Bacteria; kingdom Bacillati; phylum Bacillota; class Bacilli; order Caryophanales; family Bacillaceae; genus Bacillus; species Bacillus sp. ME78. The sequence continues at coordinate 80,059 of NZ_CAJCKK010000012.1, read as the reverse complement.
TGCCCTTTCACAGGCAGTTTTTCTTCTTATCCAAACACTTTCTCAAGTTCATCTTTATCTTGGCTTAACCAGAAGTTCATTAAGCGTTGTGCTCCTTCTAAGTCGTGAAGCTTCGCTTGACCACATTGTGTTTCATTTGCAGCTGGAATTTCTGTAATTTGAACCGCATCTTTTAATGTTAATTCTAATAAATCAATGATTTCTCGTACTGTCGGTGTTCCGCTTACTACAAGATAATATCCTGTTTGGCAGCCCATCGGTGAAATATCGATAATATCAAAATGCGGATAACGATCAATATATTTACGTAAATTAAATGCTAATAAATGTTCTAACGTATGAATAACATCTGGTTTCATTGCTTGTTTATTCGGTTGGCAAAAACGAATATCAAATTTATTTACAATACCGTCACTACCTACATTGTGAACTCCGCAATGTCTTACATAAGGTGCCTTTACAATCGTATGATCTAATTCAAAGCTTTCTACTGATGGCATACAACATCTCTCCCGCTTTTAATTTAATTCCGTTATATCCAATATGATATAACGGAAATGCACATTAGTAAAGTATTATGTACCGTCGTGCTATAATACTTTAAGACTATGCTGAAAAGGAGACCATTATGAAACAGATTTTTATTGGGATTATACGCTTTTATCAAAAGTTCATTTCTCCGATGACACCACCAACTTGCCGCTTTTATCCGACTTGTTCTCATTACGGATTAGAGGCGTTTCAAAAACATGGTGCACTCAAAGGCTTTTGGCTTACTTGTAAGCGTATATTAAAATGTCACCCTTTCCACCCGGGAGGATTTGATCCTGTCCCAGATAAAAAGAATGACAAAGTAAATTCTTAATTGTCGTAACCATTCACAACTAAATCTAATTTTCCTGTATCAGGATCTATAACAAGACCGTGAACAGGTACTTCTTCTGGAAGTAATGGATGGTTGCGAAGTATCGATACGCTATGTTCTACACTTTCTTCTACACTAGAGAACCCTTGTAGGAATCTTTCTAAATCGATTCCAGAATAACGGAGTGTATCTAATTTCTCATTTGTTATACCCCGCTCTTTCATCTTCTCAATTGTACTGCTTGCTTGAATTTTTGCCATACCGCAATCGTGGTGACCAACTACACAAACTTCATCAGCACCAAGTTCATATACAGCAACTAAAATACTACGCATAATACTTCCGAATGGATGTGAGATAACAGCTCCTGCTACTTTAATAATTTTCACATCACCGTTACGCATATTCATTGCTTTTGGTAATAATTCAACAAGACGAGTATCCATACAAGAGATAATTACCATTTTTTTATTCGGGAATTTTCCCGTTTCATACTCTTCGTATCTTTTCTCTTCAACAAATTTTTCATTGTATTGTAAAATCTCTTCTAATGACTTCATAGTAAAAAACCCTCTTTTCTCTCATTTACATTACTTATATAGTGTACCAAAATATGAAAAACTCAAAAAGGATATCGCTTTATAGTAAAAATAAGATATTTTCAGATAATCGACATAATTCTTTCAAAATATACACACAGCTTTGTAACAAGTCTCACATACTTTAAACGTATTTTCACTATAAACTGATTGTAGATAATGTAAAAAAGGAGTGAATATTTATTATGTCCGACGTTCTGTTACTGAGTCGTTTTCAATTTGCAATTACTATTTTTTATCACTTTTTATTTGTACCTTTGACAATCGGACTTGTCATTTTAGTAGCATGTATGGAAACTCAATACGCCCGCACATTGAATCCAACATACCGTAAAATGGCAAATTTCTGGGGTAAATTATTTACAATTAACTTCGTAATGGGGATTATAACTGGGATTACGATGGAATTCCAATTTGGAACGAACTGGTCTGAGTACTCCAAATATATGGGAGATATTTTCGGATCACCTCTCGCAATCGAAGCACTCGTTGCCTTCTTCTTAGAATCTACTTTCATGGGAATATGGTTATTCGGTAAAGACAAAATTTCACCAAAGTTCCGTGCCTTCTGTATGTGGATGGTTGCACTTGGGACAAATATTTCCGCCCTTTGGATTATTACAGCAAACGGATTTATGCAAAACCCTGTTGGCTACGTAGTACGTAATGGCCGCGCTGAATTAAATGATTTCTGGGCACTCGTTACAAATCCATATGCTTGGAATATGTTCTTCCATACTGTCATTGGTTGTTATATCGTAGGTGCTTTCTTCGTTATGGCAATTAGTGCCTATCACTTATTACGTAAAAATGAAGTGGAATTCTTCAAAAAATCATTTAAGTTTGGTTTAATGTTAGGCTTATTCGCCGCAACAATTACACCGTTTATGGGACATCAATCTGGTGTATCAGCAGCTAAATATCAACCAGCAAAAGGAGCTGCGATGGAAGCAGTTTGGGAAACTGGAAAAGGACAAGGCTTCTCAATTGTTCAAATTCCTGATGTAAAAAATGAGAAAAACTTTGAATTCCTTACGATTCCAAAACTCGGAAGCTTCTTCTATACAAACTCATTTGATGGCGAAATTGTTGGTTTAAAAGATATTCCGAAAGATGAACGTCCAAATGTTAACCTCGTGTATTATAGCTTCCGCTTAATGGTTGCACTTGGTATGTTCTTTATGGCATTAACTTGGTATGGCTTCTATTTAAACCGAAAAGGAAAACTAGAAAACTCAAAACGTTATTTAAAAATTACAATATGGTCTGTCTTACTTCCTTATATCGCGATTAACGCAGGATGGATTGTCGCTGAAGTAGGTCGTCAACCTTGGACAGTATATAAACTAATGCGTACCGCAGAATCTGTATCACCTATATCTGTCCCGCAAATTTGGTTCTCATTAATTAGTTTAATTTTGTTCTACACTTTACTTTTAATCGCAGACGTATACTTAATGCTGAAGTTCGCGAAAAAAGGACCTGCAGCATTAGAAGATCCTGCTACTGAGGGAGGCGTGGCCCATGTCTCATGATATGCTTGCAATCATCTGGTTCGGTTTATGGGGCGTGATTTGGACAGTTTACTTCATCCTTGACGGGTATGCACTTGGTAACGGAATGATCTTTCCTTTCGTTACGAAAGATCGACAAGAACGAAATCAATTACAAGAAGCAATTGGCCCATTCTGGGGCGGTAATGAAGTGTGGTTAATTACAGCTGGTGGCGCAACATTTGCTGCCTTCCCAGTCACATATGCAAATATGTTTAGTTATCTATATACACCGTTATTCTTAGTATTACTTGCACTATTTGCTCGTGCCGCTGGACTGGAATTCATGCATAAAGATGATTCACCAATTTGGCAAAAAACTTGTAAATGGGCATTTGCAATTGGCAGTTTCCTAATCGCCTTCTTATTCGGTGTTACATTCGCTAACTTGTATTACGGACTACAAATCGGAAAAAATGGCTATGAAGGAAATTTACTTAGCTTACTAAACCATTACGGTATTTTAGGAGGGTTGTTCTTCACTGCTATATTTGTCGTATCCGGTGCCCTTTGGGTCATGATTAAAACGACTGGTGAAGTATCCGACCGTGCTTATAAAATCGCAAGACCATTTTCAATGGCAGCAGCTATTATTTTAGCTATCTTCTATGTAGCAACTGCTAATCGGACAAACTTATTCCAAAACTTTACGGAATATCCGGTACTATTCATTCTTCCAGTACTTGCAATGCTAATGAGTGTACTCGCACTTATTATGGTGTACAAACATAAAATCGGCCTTGCATTCACATTCGTTTGCCTAACAATCGCAATGTTTATGACAACTGGCTTTGCAGGTATGTTCCCAAGAATGTTACCATCCCGTATTAACGATGCATACAGTACAACGTTATACAACGCAGCTGGTAGTCAATTAAACTTAAAAATTATGTTCTTCGTAGCAATGGTCATGGTACCAATCGTTATTGGATATCAGCTTTGGAGCTACAGTATTTTTAAAAATAAAATTCATAAAGACTCTGCTAAAGGATATCACTAAAATAAAAAAGACACTTCGTTTGAAGTGTCTTTTTTTGTACGTATGATTTTCGATAAGATGTTATATTTCTAATCTAACAACTACACTATAGAAGAATCATTAACAGCTCACAGCTAGATTGTATCATAGGGCAACTTCATCATTTTATGCAATTTTACATACTGTACTATAAAGTAAACTGTATCCCCTGATCATTCGCATCATTATCCCATACATCAGCTGTACTAATCCCGCTAAACGTTTGTACTTTCATTCCTGTATTTGATGATCCCGATCCATTATAAGCCTTCGTCTTTTCAATCGGCTGTACGTTATATTTGTCACCTACATTAATTGTTCCATTGCAGTTTTCAATAATAACACCTTCCACAACTGCCGGCATTTTGTCACCCACTTTCATTTCTTTACTTTTATTTTATGAAAATCGCCTAGAAAAATAGCATGTTTCAATAAGAAAAAGCACTCAAATTGAGTGCTTTTTCTTTAAGCATAAAGACAAGTTTGGAGACAGTTGACTTCTTCAAAATTTTATTAGGGGTAATATTTTGAAAAAGAAAGCCTTTCATATGTAGGTTAACACCACTGGAATATATAGTAAATTGATAATATTTATACGGAAGATTGCTAATGTTTAGTATAGATAGTTTATACTATGCTAACAGTGAAAACTATCTATACTAATAAAAAAAAGGTGCCTTCAAAGAAGCCACCTTTCAAAAACAGACACTATAAAACAGAATTATTTATTGTTATACGATTGTTAGATACAAAAAGTAGAGGGAAATGTTTGTATGAAATTCTGCTTTATAAAGTCTGTCTACAACTTATATTGTAATCCTCTTCATTTGAAAAAAAATATAATATGCACAATTGCATACAAAAAGAAAAAGCACTCTACTGAGTGCCTTTTCAACCATTTTACTTTTAATATATCGCTTTGAATATATTGTAACATACGTATCTATATATTTTATTGAGAAAATTCAAAATCATTTTTTCTTTCATTTTTACTTATAAAATCATGTAATATAAAAGGTATGTCAAATTCTTATACAAATTGAGGTGTACTATATTTATGATGTATTTCGGAATTATTCCTCTTATATTGTTTATTATTTTTCTTATCTCGTATTTAAAAGATCCGCGAAAAATAATAAACGGCTTTTTATTTAATGCCTTTATCTGTTCATTTCTATTATTTTGCGCTATAGCCTCATTTGAGTCTGGTAATAACGATTTACATTTTATCGTTATCATCCCCATGCTAGCACTACTTGTAATGATTCCTTTTGCTATAGTCGCTTTAATGTTTGGACTCTTTCTTAATGCAAAAATTTTAATGCAACGTGAAGGAAGACGCTTCACAAACTCTTTAACTTTAATTGCTGCTTTAGGGATTTTATTCTTTATAATGCTCCCTATTATAAATCCAGCAAGTTTAGTTTCATCGCATTTAGAGCCTATTTTTGCAGCTATTTCTCTTATAAGCATATATTTCTTTATACACTTATCTAACTTCTTAAGCGCATATTTTTTATACCAATTCAACAGACCAAGACGTAATCAAGATTTCATTATCGTTCTCGGTAGCGGCTTAATTAATGATAAAGTACCACCTTTACTTGCAAGCCGAATTAATAAAGCTATCGACTTTTATTGGAAACAAGCTGCTGTGAATACACCACCAACAATTATTTTCTCTGGCGGTCAAGGTCCAGATGAAGGACTTCCTGAGGCAGAAGCAATGCAAAATTACGCTGTTGAAAAAGGTATTCCGATTGAACATACAGTGCAAGAAAATCGCTCTGTAAACACATATCAAAACATGTTGTTCTCTAAAGAAATTATGGATTCTTTAAAGCCTGAAGGTAAATATAAAAGTATTTTTACCACAAATAATTTTCACCTTTTCCGCGCTGGTATATATGCAAGACAAGCTGGTCTTAACAGCCAAGGGATCGGATCAAAAACTGCATTTTATTATTGGCCTAACGCAATGATCCGTGAATATGTTGCGATTGTCGTAATGGGACGTAAGCGCCATATGAAAATATGTGGAACTATTTTAGGCTTCGCTGTATTCGTATCAGTACTTAGTTTTATATTTTCTTAATAGCATCCCATCCTTTGAAAGGATGGGATTTCTTATACTTATTTCAAAAATATTTTAAAGATAATATGGTCATAATATTCCCTGCATACATCCATTAAAGGAGAAATTTTTCAAATTAAATGTTAAAATGGAATTTAGGTGTGAATTACGTAACAAATAAGAAACTAGTTTGAAACGAGGAAATTACATGGAGAAAATTATCAAAAACAAGCCCAATAAGCTAAAAATTGCTTCTAAAGCTTTGATGATTATTATTGGGGCATTTATCACAGCGTACGGATTAGAAGCAGTATTAATTCCAAATAACGTATCAGATGGTGGTGTGACTGGTTTAAGTATCGTTAGTTCAAGATTATTTGGATTGCCATTAGGAGCTCTAATCGCAGTTATTAACATTCCTTTCGTTTGGTTAGGATATAAGCAAATCGGTAAAAGCTTTGCGATTTATTCCATTATCGGGATTGCTTCATTAGCAATAGGTACCGTTGTCATGCACGGAATACCAGCTATTATTGAAGGCGATACATTATTAGTTACAGTTGTTGGTGGTATTATCATCGGTTTTGGTATGGGACTAGCATTGCGTAACGGTGGAGCATTAGATGGAATCGATATGCTTGCTGTATTGCTTTCTCGTAAGTTACCATTTGGAACGAGTGACCTTATTTTATTCTTAAACATGTTCGTATTTATTTTCGTATCAACCGTATTCGGTCTTCAAGGAGCTATCCTTTCGGCAATTGCTTACTTTATTGCTTCGAAAGTGATTCATATCGTTGAAGTTGGTTTAAGTGGTTCGAAAGCATTTAAAATCATTACAAAAGAGCCTGAATTGATGGTAGAAACAATTCGTGATCGTTTAGGCCGAAGTGCAACATATAACGAAGTATACGGTGGTTATTCAAGAGAGAAATTCAAAGAAATTTCTTGCGTAATTAACCGTTTAGAAGAAAGTAAAATGAAAGAACTTATTAATGAAATCGATCCTAATGCCTTTATTACCGTTTATGATGTAGCAGAAGTAAAAGGCGGTAATTTCAAGAAACGTGATATTCATTAATCATTATGAAAAAAGAGGGTGTGCTAACATTTTGGCACACCCTCTTCTTATTATTAAGTTGCTATCGTTGTCAGTTTTTTTCAGTAAGTATATATATTTTTACTCGCCCCACCGACTCCCACGTTTAATCCACGCTACATACTTTTGAAAAGCCGTCACTTCATGTTGAAAACGCAGCGGGATATACAACAATAAAGTGCATGTACACAGTATCCATAGAATACCTACTACAAAATGAAATTTCATTGTCGTGCTAATAAACAAGCTGAGGAATAATACAAGGAACATAATTACACTAAATCTTTTATACGTAGTCATACTATCCCCTCCTTATGTATTAATTGTATCAGCTAAAAGGAATTTATTCCCATAATAAAAAAGACCGAAAAGCAAATTCCACTTTTCGGTCTCTATAACTATCTTCTCTTCGTAATTTTCCCTGAACCACCGACCCTCGTTTTCGGAGGAGATGTATTTCTTGGCGGCGTTTTAATAGATGATTTCGGCTTCACATCTGATCCACTTGAACCACCTGGTGTTTTTGTAATTTTACCCTTGCTTCCAGTAGAAGGTGGGGGCGTCGTATTACTTCCTTTTTCAGTAATACTTCCCTTATCACCTACTGATGGTTTCGAATCTACATTATCGCCTCGCTTAATGATAGACCCTTTCCCTTCCTTCGTAATTGGAGGTGGGGTTTTCTTTTCTTCTTTCGTAGGTGGTCTCTCTGGAATAACTGGTTTATGATTTTGTCTGTCATTATATCCTCGATAATCACCATATGATGATTTTCGTGAACCGAATATATCGTTTAATATGCTACCCATAATATATCCTTGCAAGAAGGACGGTTGGTAGTTGTGACGGACAAATTCTTCATTACTTACTTCAATTAACGTATCAGATGGTTTCTCTTTATCCTTTTGAAGGTTATACATTTTATCCGAATAAACGAGAAACATTTGATTTTCGTCTTCTTTAGATGCTTGTTTCGGTTTCCTTTCGGCTATAAGTTCCTTCGCGACTTCAGGAACTGACCGATTGGCGGCCCTATACACGTAAGATTCTTGTTTACCTTCCTTTGCGACAGACTCAAGCGGATAACGGTCCTGAATCGACTTTGTCTGCCCGCCTTGACAACCTGATAAGGCATAACCAGCAACAACAAGTAATGTAACGATAGCAAGTATAGGGATCACAAACGATTTAATCATGGTAAACAATCGGTTTGACATGATTACGCCCCCTTACGTTGCTCTTATAATTTGTACATCAGCAGGAATGATTGCTTCTCCCTCATACATCATTGTGCGACCATTTTGCCATTCAATACGCAATAATTTTCGATTATCTGATTGGAATTCCCATACATACTGTTCCTCTGAAGCGGAGAATGGTGTTTTCCCCATCACAACAACACGTCCGTTATATTGTTCTTCCATATGATACTCAGTATCATCCATTTCAATTGTCGTCGGAATTTCCTCAATTGAATCTAAGCGACCATCAATTGGTGTATATAATTTGTAATACGTATTTTCACGATCTTCAATTTTTAAATAACGAATGTCTTTCCCGTCTTGCAGTGTTAAAACAATTTCCTTGCGAGAATGCATACTCGTTTTCCCAGTTAATTCGTACATGACTAATGAAACTTCAATCATATCACCAGGAGCTAACGTTAAAAGACTCTTTTCCGGCTTCGGTGGCTCTGGGCTTTTCATTATATTTTTAATTCGTTTAAATAAACTCATGATTTACCCCTCCTTTTCTCTTTATAAACAAGCACCTAAAATAAGTGCACCAACAATATGTAATGATCCGGCTAACATCGCATGTGCAACGCTACCTTCTTTCGTACCTTCTTCTAAATCAAGACCAGACATTTTCTTTAATACGAATTCGATAAACATTTCTACCACTAATAAAATAACGAAAGAAACTGCTGATGCAAGAAGTGCTTGCCATAAATCATTTGCTTTCGTTATCGATTGAGATAAAATGTACCCTTGTGCAAATAATTTCATAATAAAACGAGTTGTTACAGCTGTATTTCCATTTTTGATTTCTTTTAAATCATTGTATTTTGTAAAAATCGAATCAACCCACATAATTGCAAATAAAAGTACTGCACTCGCTCCAGTCCATACAAGCATGGCAACTACATTCATCCATGTCATTGCAAAACCTCCTCAAAAATATAATAGAAAACCGACATGAATTTGTTTAGACATGTCGGTTCATTTGTCTCTATTCTATATTATTTCTCATACTGCTTCATAATACGAGCTAATTCATCGTCAACAGCAGAATTTTTGTTTAAGCTTGCGAATTCATCATCTAATGACTTTTCTTTTTTATAAACTTCACCGCTTGCTTCCGCTTCAGCCTCTAATTGAAGAGCTTTCTCTTCCATACGGCTTAAACCAGCTTTTGCTGAATTTGAATCAAATCCAGACATCGCCTGATTAATATTTTTCTGTGCTTTCGCTGCATTTACACGTGCTACAAGTGTTTCACGTTTATTTTTCAGCTCATTTAATTGCTTGCGCATTTCTTCTAGCTTAAGGCGCAGATTATCAGCAGCAGCTTTATTTTGCTCGTAGCTTGCTTTATACTCATTCATCTTTTGCTCTGCATTTTGTTTTTCTTCTAATGCACGACGCGCAAGATCTAAGTTATTAGCTTGAACAGCCATATGAGCTTGCTCTTCACGTTTTTTCACAAGTGCTTCTTGCTCTTCAAATAATATTTTGAATTTCTTCTCAAGTGCGATTTGAGCTGCTACACTTTTCTCAGCTTCTTGTACATCCGCTTGCATATCGCGTAAATATTGATCCGTCATCTTAACTGGATCTTCCGCTTTTTCAATTAACGAGTACACATTCGACATTGTTAAATCTCTTAATCGTTTAAATACAGACATCTAAATTCCTCCTATGATATACCTCATATTTCAAATTCACTACTTGGAAAACTGAAAAATCTCCCTTTACAGTAAAGAATATTCATTTTTACAGCCTATGTGTTTATTATAACAAAACTAATATGTCCTTACATGTTATTTCCAAAATACATCCATTATAATATGACATTCTATATACAATATTGCATTTCTAATATATTCTCATTATCCCTCTTTGAAATTAACTTACTTTTGTGCAATTTCACTAAATTACATAAGTGTAATGTTACTGTAAGCTAACTCGATAGTTGCATTCCGATATTTCTTATACACTAATACCAGAAGCAACAAACAAGCTTCTTCACATGTAAGCACTAATACAAAAATTGTATTTACTATAAAACATATAAAAGGAGAAATCATCATGAAAAAATTAGTAGGAATCGGATTAGCAGCAGCAATTTCATTTGGAGCATTATCAGGTTGTTCTTTATTAGGAGAGAAAGCGAACGGTTTTGTACTGTACGGCTCAGAAGAACAAGTTCAACAAATTACAGATAAAAACAAAAAAGAAGTGAAAGAAAAAGACTTCTATAAAATGAAAATGACAACATTAGATGGTAAAAAAGTTCTTGTAATGGATAAGAAAACTGGTGAAGAACTAGTGAAAAAAGAGTTACTTAGCAAAGTTGATGAAAAAGACAACACGAAACCACTTGATAAATTACCAGCTGTAACAACAGAACAAGGTGTATTATTCGCAAAAGAGAAAGTAGAAAATGCTACACTTGATGGAGCGAAATTAAAATATGAAGGCAACACAATTATCGGAAGTGGCCGTGCATATACAGATATGTATGCGATTGTTGATGACGCAACTTACAGCAATGTAAAAGGTGATGAAAAATCTGTAGGTGTATTAAAATTTGATAAAGACCCGAGTAAAGAATTCCCTGGTTACAAAGGCGTAGAAGCTTCTCAACTTGTAAAAATTAAAAAGTAAAAAGTAAAACAAAAAAGCTTTGCGAAATTCGCAAAGCTTTTTTCTATTTATTATGAGCAATTTGCTCCATATCCGGGCTACAAGTTTGCGACTGACATGACTTATTTAAAGAACATGCCGCGCATTTTCCTTTTTTACTTCTCTTTACAAAATTAACTAACGTATATGCTGCATAACCAAAAATGATAGCTCCAATTATAATATTGACCATCATCACAATACATCTCCTTCTAGAATCCGAGTAAGGATCCAACTTGGTATATAATGAGCGTTAATACATAAGCAACTACGAGTGGATAAACGACTGAAAAAATCGTCCATTTCGCTGATCCTGTTTCACGTTTAATAACAGCTACGGTCGCTAAACACGGAACATATAATAAAATAAAGAACATAAATGCATAAGCTGATAATGCTGTATAATGTGCTCCCATTACATTTCCAAGCACATCTTCTTTAACCGCATAAATAATTGCCATTGTAGAAACGACAACTTCTTTCGCTAAAAATCCTGTTAAAAGGGATGCCGCAGCTTGCCACGTTCCAAAGCCGAGCGGTGCAAATAATGGTGCGATAAATCCACCAATCATCGCTAAGTAGCTATCTCCCATATCAACGCCAAATCCTGATGGACCTGCATAGTTTAATAACCAAATAACAACCGAACCACCAAAGATGAATGTACCAGCTTTACGAACAAATCCCTTTCCTTTCTCCCACGTGCTCAGCCATAACGTTTTCGCTTGTGGCACACGATAAGGCGGTAGTTCAATTACGAAAATAGATTTTTCTGCTTTCAAAATCGTAAGAGACATAATTTTTGTAACGAGTAATGCCAGAACAATACCTGCGACATATAAAGAAAATACAACAGTCGCCTGACTATTAGGGAAGAATACGCCCGCAAATAATGCATATACAGGTAATCGTGCTGAACAAGACATAAACGGTGTTACTAAAATTGTAAGTAAGCGCTCTTTCTCCTGTTCAATCGTTCTCGCTGCCATAATACCTGGAACGTTACATCCAAAACCAATAATCATCGGAATAAAAGCTTTACCGTTTAAGCCAAAGAACTCCATAATTCTATCCATAACAACTGCAATTCGCGCCATATATCCTGAGTCTTCTAATAATGAAATGAAAAAGAATAGTGCAAAGATTTGTGGTACGAATACTAATACAGCACCAACACCGGCAATAATACCTTCTGTAACGAGTGCTTGAATAAAATCAGAAGCTCCAATACTTGTAAGTCCAGCCGTCACCCAATCCGTAAGCTGACCACCAAAAAACTCATCTAACATATCCGATAAAGGTGTACCAATCCACGTAAACGTAACCTGAAAAATAAAAAACATAACTGCTAAAAAGATTGGAAGTCCTAAAATTTTATGTGTAATTAATCTATCAATTTTTTCTGAAAAAGGAATTTTTCCTTCTTTCTCATGCTTCATAACATTTGTTTTTAACTTTTCAATATACGCTTCACGAGTTTTGTAAATGTGCTCTTCTAACGTACAATCAAGTTTTCCTTCTAAGCGAGATCGAATGGCTATGAGTTCCTTATAAATTGGTAATGCTTTCATTTCTTTTTCTACTACTTCGTTATTGCTTAAAAATTGAAGTGCTAACCATCTCGGATGCTCATAATTCGCTGTCTCTAAAAGAGCAATTACTTCTCCAATTCCTTCATCCATTTGTACACCATATGAAATAAGGAATGGCTTTTTCTCCTTTTTGTCATTTTCTTTAAGAGTCGCAAGTAGTTCTTCACAACCTTTTCCACTTCTTGCAACGACAGGAACGACTGTTACACCTAATAGTTCTGATAATCGTTTTACATCAATGACAATTCCTCTTTGCTTCGCCACATCAACCATATTTAAACCAATTGAGACCGGCTTACCAAATTCAAGTAATTGCAACGTTAAATGCATATTTCTCTCAAACTGCGAGGAATCTACGATATTTAACATATGATTAAATTCTTCTGTTAATAGAAAGTTTGTTACAACACCTTCATCACGTGAAACTGGATTTAAATCATACACACCTGGTAAATCAATTAATGTTCCTTGTCTATCTTTTAATTTACCAACCTTTTTTTCTACTGTTACACCGCTCCAGTTTCCTACGTATTCATAAGAACCAGTAAGTGCATTAAATAATGATGTCTTCCCTGTATTCGGATTCCCTAGCAAAGCTACCTTATTCACGCTAATTCCACCTTTATCATTTTCGCGTCACAATGACGAATACTAATTAACTGTCCACGACACTCCAATGTACAAGGACCTTTGAACATCGCTTTCTGTTTCAAGCGAAGTTCGCTTCCTTCCGCAAGACCGAAAGCAGCTAGTCTACGCTTTAATAGCTGATCTAAAGACTGAATACTTTTTACTAACACTTTCTCTCCAATTTTAATATCTACTAAGCTCATAACCTTCCCCCTCAGAAGAGAATGATAATTATTTTCAAAAAAATTATACCACACCCAATTTCTCTTGTACTATACCCTTTTGCTTCATATTTATTAACATTTCGCTACAATTCTATTTCAATTATTGTCATACAGCATTTGTTTGCCATTCTCATCCATTTCGCTTACAATAAACAATAGCAAATAAAGAATCTCGTTATCACTGGGGGAGCCATGCCGCTGAGAGGGAACACTTCGTTCCGACCCTTCGAACCTGTTAGTTAATGCTAACGCAGGGATTGTGCAAACGTCCGAAATACATACCTCATTTTTATTTACGTATTTCGTATCCTCCTATGATATCTATTCTTTTTTGTACAACTTGGATTTAGGGGGAGACAACATGCGTAACACCAATTTACAAGCGATGATCGAATCTGCTATTCTTGCAGCCTTCGCCATGATTATCGATATTTTACCATTATCACTTAAACTTCCAACAGGCGGTTCTATCTCATTCGCTATGATTCCTATTTTTATTATCGCTTACCGCTGGGGTTTTAAAACGGCTTTCTTAGGAGGCTTAATTTGGGGTCTTTTACAAATTGTTGTAGGAGATGCTTACATTTTAACACCGGTGCAAGCATTCATTGAATACTTCATTGCCTTTGCTTTTATTGGATTTGCTGGATTATTCCATCGCCCAATTCAAAAAGCACTTTTAACTTCCAATGAAAATAGTGAAGAGCAATCAAGTTTAGGTAGTCGTAAAGAAAGACCTTCAGCAAAACAAAACCATGGTAAGAAAATCCTTGTTTATATTATCCTTGCTACATTTGTCGGTAGCTTTGCTCGCTACTTCTGTCACTTTATTGCCGGTATTATTTTCTGGGGACAATATGCACCGAAAGGTCAATCAGCTGTACTATATTCATTAATCGTAAATGGAAGTACAATGCTTGGTTCTTTTATTTTATGTACAGTTTTACTTATATTTTTATTCCTCACTTCACCACGCTTATTCAAAAGCATCAGTGCTTATCAAATGAATACACAAAAAAAGGGCGCTTAATGAGCGCTCTTTTTTCATATCGTAATATCAATTAAAAATACAATAAATGCGCAAAAGAAAATAAATACCATTATACTTAGCCAATTGCTATGCACGGTTCATCGACTCCTTACATAACCTCATATTCTAAACAAATTATACTGATTAAAAATAAAGATTAGGTAAAGATAATATGAAAATAATTTAAAAAAACGTAGATCATATTTTCTACGCTTTTTTCGGTAAATAGAAATAAAATAACACACCATCTTCTGTATTTCCTGCCCCATATTCAGTATCATGTAGTTCTAAAATATTCTTTGAAATGGCAAGCCCAAGCCCCGTCCCACCTTGTGAACGCTGACGAGCTGTATCCACTCGATAAAAACGATCCCAAATTTTATCTAATTGTTCTTCTTCAATGTGAGTACCTTTATTTTCAATGCACACTTTTATACGATCCTTCTCATCTATTGTAGAAATAATAATATCTTCTTTATTTGGTGTATAACGTATGGCATTCGTAATGAAATTCACGATGACTTGTTCAATCCGGCCTTGATTTGCAATCACTTCAAATGAACATATATTTTTATGAACACGAAGCTCTTTTTTCTCTATTTCCACAGATAGATGTTCACATATGTCTTCAATTACTGTATCAATATAAAACGAATCCTTTTTCATTTTATATGTACCAGATTCAAATTTAGCTAACTCAAGCATATCCAAAATTAACGTATCCATTTTGTCTACTTCTCTCTCCATCGCCTGAAAATAATAATCCTTTTTATGCTCAGCTACCCCGTCTTTTAAAATAGAAATACAGCTTTTCATAATACTTAGCGGTGTTTTTAATTCATGTGAAACACCAGAAATGAATTCTTTTCGCGTCTTTTCTAACTTTCTTTCCTTTTCAATATCTTCTTCTAACTGCCCAATATGCGAATGGAGTTTATTTGATAGCACATTAATATTTTTCGATAAATCTCCAATTTCATCTTTTGAAGTAATGGGTATTTTTTCTGTAAAATCTAATTGTGCTATTTTCTTCGTCGTATCATTTATTTTTAATAATGGTTTTGCAATTTGTTTTGAATAATAAAACGAAGCTAAAAAAATAAGAACGACTACAAATGCAATGATATAGATGTAATAATCTTGCACCATTTGTACAGCTTCATCTACGGGCTGTAAAGAAGCCATCGCATAAATATATGTTACTGATCCATCTTTTTCTTTTATTGGTTTCATTAATAATTTATATTTTATATCATTCTTTTCATAGTCCATTGTCTTTGTTGAATACTCTATTTGATTACTCTCTTTTAGTAATACATCCGTTTGAAATTCTTTTATACTATCCAAAAATAAAGTATTTTTATAAATTGGATTCACAGGACCTTTTACATCTGGAAACTGTACTTTTGTAACAAACCCACCTATGTAAGCATCTGGTTCTTGGGCAGCTTGCTCCTGAACAGCCGGCTTCTTTTCCTTACTTACTTGTTCCTCAGCTGCTTTCTTTTTCTCCTCATCTAATTTACTCATTTTCTCCTTAAATGCTTTTTCTAACGGTTTATTAGATCCACTTAAATTCTGCTTAGATAACGAGAAAGAGAATGGAATAAAACTATCTCCTTTTTTCACTCCAGAAAAATAAATTCCTTGGCCTAGAAACTGATCTGATGATTTATTATCAATCTCTTCTATATTGACGAGATTGTATAAAGGAATTTTGAATATTTGTTGTCCAAAGCTCTTTTGTTGCCTACGATCTATCGTTACTTCAAAATAAAAATCATCTGCATGTTTTAAATTCCCGTTCTTATCTAATGTCGTAATCCACGTATTATTTTCTCTTAAAAAGTCTTGCTCAAGTTTCTGAATTCCTTCTACGTTTCCTGTGTAGTTTAAATAATTCTTCTCAAAGGAATTTAAATTTACTTTAATATCTTCCACTTTTCGATTCGCATAATATTGTTTAAAAAATATCGTTTGTCCAATAAATATCGTCGCTAAAATCAACATACATAATGCTGTTGTAAGAGTAAATAATTTTAGTACAATTCCTTTTCTCATATATTCCCCTCAAATTTATAACCAGTTCGTACTACAGTTGTAATGTACTTTGCTTTCTCTCCTAATTTATTTCTTAAATTACGAATATGACTATTAACCGTTCGATCATCGCCAGCAAATTCATATCCCCAAATTCTTGAAATGAGTTGTTCTCGCGTTAAAACGATTCCTTGATTTTTCATGAAATACGCTAATATTTCAAATTCTGTATGTGTTAAATTAATATCAGTTCGATTTACCGTAACAGTGCGCGACGGAAAATGAACGTGAATATCGTGGATTGATAATGTATCATCTTCATTCTCTAAAAGTTGCTTTGTCACTTTTCTGCTTTCTAACAACCTTTTCGCTCTTGCTAATAAAATTGGCGGACTATACGGCTTCGTCACATAGTCATTTGCCCCAAGTTCAAAACCAAGTAACGTATCGTCTTCATCTACGCGCGCCGTCAGCATAATAATAGGCACCTCAGACGTCTTCCTAATTCTTCGGCAAACAGACCATCCATCGAGTTCTGGCAACATAATATCTAAAATAACTAAATCAACCTCTTCTTCTTCAAATACAACTAAAGCCTCTTTCCCGTCCCTCGCTTCAAACACTACATATTGTTCACTTAAAAAATAATCTTTTAATATTTCACGTAATATGTCTTCATCTTCAACAATTAAAATGTTTTTTGACATAACTGATATATCCCCCTCCTGCTTTCAAAAACTATAATTTCATTTTGAATAACTGCCAGTTAACTTCGCCTCGATAATATATCTATCTGGTGCATCCCCTATATAATCAAATGGGTAACAAGTTGTCAGTGTTAATATCGGTTCTTCTTTTTTTATAATAACAGTACGATCATCCGCATGAGTAATCCATGTCTTTTGAATTTCATATGTGTACGTTTTATTATCATACTCTAAAACAAGGGTATCCTTTTCTTTCAACTCCCCTAAATCTGTAAATACAGTATCTCGATGTCCACTCAGTACAGTATGTCCCCCTCCAGATGGTGTTGTCGTTAAATTACTAACGAACATACCCACTCCTTTTTTCAAAGTCGTATCATCCGCTCCCCAATATATAGAAAACTTTTTCTTTATTTTTGGTATGTTTAACATCGCTACCTTTTCTCCTTCTTTATGTTCTGTTTGAGAAGAAGGCACTTGAGAAGTTACAGGTGTTTCACGAGAAAGTTGAGTATATTGTATATTTTTAAGACTCTTTATTTCTTCTGCAGTTAATTGCCCGGCAGAGCTTCTTCCTTTATACCATTCCACAGCATAATAGGATCCCATGAATAGCCCTATAGCCATCAATATGATACCGATATAATTGAGTAACTTCATTCTTCATTCCTCCATGCCAAAAATGGTAGGAGTAACCTACCATTTTTAATATATGAAATTATCCTATTCTTTATAGGAAAATATTTTATTTACGCTTTAATCTTATTGCGACGATTCAAACCAAATAATGTACCTACCGCTACAAGACATGCACTTAATCCCATCATTGCTACATTATTTGATGCTGTATTTGGTAATTTTTCACCTTGTACAACTGGCTTTGCTACTTCTTTTTTAGCTACTTCATTCTTTTGCTCGGCTTTTATCGCTGCTTCTTTTTTGGCCATATCGTTTTTTAACTGTTCTTGCGCTATTCTCTTTTTCTCTTCTTCACTTTTTTTCTCAGCTTTTATTGCTTCTTCTTTTTTAGCCATATCATTTTTTTCTTGTACTTGTGCCGCTTGCTTTTTCTCTACTTCACTTTTTTGCTGTTCCTTAATAGCTTCTTCTTTTTTAGCTTTATCTTGTTGCACTTGTGCTTCTTCCTTTGTTACTGTTCCAGTATCTGCACTCGCTACTGAAGAATATCCTACTGCTAAAAGTGCCATTGCACAAATTGGTAATAGTCTCTTTTTCATTTTCATTCTCTCCTTATATTTTATTCACATCAACTCGCATCGGATGTATTACTAGAATAAGCAAGAGATATAAATATAAGATGCAGATGAAATATATTTCATTTAAAGATTTCATTGTAGAAAAAGAAAAAAACATCGCAATATGTACGATGTTTTTTCGGGTGTGTGTCTCAATTATTTACATGTTACTTTCGCGTGATTTGGAAGTAGAACGGGCCGGAGCGATAACTAATTGTCTCGGCTCAGTTTTCTTGAAGTGATTTTTGACGTTACACTTACGACGTTGAACAACCCACGCTTTAATAGGGTTTGTTAAAATAATCTTTTGCTCTTCGTTAGGGGTCTCTTCTTCAAACCTACAACTATCGCTCCATTTATTCCATTTCATTGTAAATTTAGAAGAAGAATGATCATCTTCACGATCAAACAAGTGCAAAAAATCCATTTTTCCATCTAGCATTACGGTGTTACTAGTCGCTAAAAAAGAAAAGGTCGTCCAACGTTTCTCCATGCCCTCCTACTCCTTTTTCACATATAGAGTGCCTAAAACTTAATTTACCTAAAATATGCTTGCCTTTTACCTTACACCCATAGTTTATCCAAAATGCTATTATGCAACTATCGATTTGCCTTACAACTACCTTACATTTTTGTAAGAAACAAAAAAACCTTCACTCTATATAATGAAGGTTTCTTACTTTTTATCTATATGATCTCTCATATCATCAAGTCCAGCTTCTTTTAGCTGCGACATCATACCGTGCGAAATTGCTCCTAACACTAAAGTCATTCCAATTAATGAAATACGAATCGCAGGTACATCAATTACGTAAGCCAACAGGCCAAGAACAATTGTTAAAAGTAATGCTTTTATAAATGTTACACTTGTGTACTGTTTCTTCTTCATCATATTCACCCTTTATGGAAGCGTTTTCTTAATACACTTAGTATATCATATCATCAGATGATTTTGGCGTTATCTTTGTAAAAAATTACTATCTCCTTTGACTTTTTCTATTCTATCCTTTACAGTCGAAATGTTCGCAAGTTTTACACTGTAGGAGGATTACAATGAATATTAAAATAAAAGACACTTTAATTTCTGAAGAACAATTACAAGCAAAAGTTAAAGAATTAGCACTTCAAATCGAACGTGATTTTGAAGGAGAAGAAATCGTAGTTATCGCAGTATTAAAAGGTTCATTCGTATTTGCTGCTGATTTAATTCGTCACATCAAAAATGATGTAACAATTGACTTTATTTCTGCATCTAGCTACGGAAATCAAACAGAAACAACAGGAAAAGTGAAACTACTAAAAGATATCGACGTAAACATTACTGGGAAAAACGTAATTGTTGTAGAAGATATTATCGATTCTGGTTTAACACTTCATTTTCTAAAAGACCACTTCTTTATGCATAAACCAAAGGCACTTAAGTTCTGTACGCTACTTGATAAACCAGAACGCCGTAAAGTGGACTTAAAAGCTGAATATGTTGGCTTCCAAATTCCAGACGAATTTATCGTTGGCTACGGTATCGACTGTGCTGAGAAATATCGTAACTTACCATTTATCGCTTCAGTTGTAACGGAGTAATATAATAAAATAAGCTTCCATCAATTACTGATGGAGGTTTATTTTCTATCACGATTCGTAAAAGACAAAGGGAGAGAATAAAAATGACAAAGACAAAATTTGAAAAAGTACTCCTCATCGTAAATCCGAAAGCTGGTCAAGGTGACTTACATACAAATTTAACGAAAATCGTACCACCTCTTGTCGCAGCTTTTCCTGATCTACATATCCTTCATACGAAAAAACAAGGTGATGCAACAAAATATTGCCAAGAGTTTGCTAGTAAAGTAGATTTAATTATCGTCTTTGGTGGTGATGGAACAGTATTTGAATGCACAAATGGCTTAGCACCTCTCGAAACTAGACCTACACTTGCAATCATTCCAGGTGGAACTTGCAATGACTTCTCTCGCACACTTGGTGTTCCGCAAAACATTGCAGAAGCAGCAAAACTTATCACAAAGGAACACGTAAAACCAGTTGACGTTGCAAAAGCAAATGAACAACATTTCTTAAACTTCTGGGGCATTGGACTCGTATCTGAAGTATCAAACAATATCGATGCAGAAGAAAAAGCAAAGCTTGGTAAAATCGGTTACTATTTAAGCACAATTCGAACTGTAAAAAATGCTGAAACATTCCCGGTAAAAATTACTTATGACGGACAAGTATATGAAGACGAAGCTGTCCTTGTCATGGTTGGAAATGGTGAATATCTTGGTGGTATTCCATCCTTTATTCCGAACGTAAAATGTGATGATGGAACACTTGATATTTTCGTAGTCAAATCAACAGGTATTCAAGCATTTAAAGATTACATCGGAAAGAAACTATTTGAAGACTCAAATGAAAATGACATCTTCCACGTAAAAGCGAAATCCATTCATATTGAAACGAAAGAAGAAAAAGAAGTAGATACAGATGGAGAAAGTTCGCTTCATACACCTTGTCACATTGAATTATTACCAGGACACTTTACGATGATTTATAATCCTGCGGTTGTGTAAAGAAAAAAACGAGTGCTAGCACTCGTTTTTTCTCTTCTAATCTAGCTATGTCGTTGAATCATTTCTTGTATTTCTTTAACTCTCTCTAAAGTAATTCCATTTCTTTGTTCGATTGCTAAAGGATGCTCGGTTGGCTCTAATTCAACATACGGTGCCGTTCCAACTTCTCTTATATGTACATTTGTTTTTAAATTTAATGTTTCTGGATAAACTCGTATTTCTACAGATAACCAACCAAAATAAGGATCACTATTTTCTCGGCCTCTCTCATCCCACTTTTCTAATACTTCATCATAACTTTCTTTACTAAGTGATACCCACACAGTCCATATGAAATTTTCGTGGTAATCAATGATAGGAATCTCTAAACAACCTCTAATAGAATAATGGCTTGTTTGCATACTCTAGTTCTTTTTATGTACAATGAAGGAAAGAAGCACCTTCATATAAGGGAGAGGACAAACTTTGTTCAACCAACAGTTAGTTAATTTACGCATTGATTTTGCATTTAAACAATTGTTTGGTACGAATGGTAGCGAAGATATTCTAATTGCATTTTTAAATGCTATGTTACAAGAGTCTTTAGAGTCGCCCATTGCTTCTCTACAACTAGAAGATCCACATTTACACAGGGAATATGAAGAGGATAAGTTATCTATTTTAGACATTTCAGCGACATTAGAAACAGGAACAAAAGTTAATGTAGAAATACAACTCAATAATAATCACGATATGGTTAAACGCAGTTTATATTATTGGGGAAGACTATACACATCTCAACTACAAAAAGGGATGCCCTACAGTGCACTTCACAAAACCATCACCATAAACTTACTAAACTTCGTAATGTTTTCGGAACACCCAGCCTTCCATACAACGAGCATATTATGGAATACACAACAACAAAAACTCCTGAGTGAAGACATAGAAATCCACATTATAGAAATTCCAAAGTTAACTGAACAATGGCATGAAGAAAAAGTAAATCCGTGGAAAGATCCATTTGTTCGTTGGCTTTTATTGCTTTCAGCAAATGAGGATGAGCACTTAACTAAACTATTGGAGGATATTGCTATGAACGAAGATCCTATTTTACAAAAAGCGATAAATAAATGGGAACGTATGAGTCAAGATTCTTCTTTCCGGCAAGCCTATGACGCAAGGGAGAAAGTTTTAATGGATGAAGCAGCAAAATTCGCCCATGCAGAGACAGAAGGAATAAAAAGAGGAATGGAACAAGGGATGAAACAAGGAATTAAAAAAGGCATTGAAAAAGGCATTGAACAAGGTCGAAAAGAAGGAGTTCAGCAGGGAAAAATTCAAATGATTAAAAATATGTATGATCTTGGTATACCACTTGAAACGATTGCTAAGGCAAGTAAATTAAGTTTGCATGAGATTGAGCATATTTTAGGACATAAATAGTGATAAAAAAAGAGCTTGAATAGTTTCAAGCTCTTTTTTATCAACTCTCCTCAATATCATCCAATTGAGTCTTATAACATTCATCACACTCTGGCCTCGTAGGAAGAATCCCTCTTTCATCAGGTAATAAAACCCTCAAAACTTCTCGATCCATCTCTGCGAAAGACTTCATAATAATGGGATATCCTTCTCTAAAAAGGTTAACATCCATACAGTTTTTCCTTTATCGTTCATCAGCAGCACTTTATGGTTTAACTTCCAAGCCACTTCACTAACATGATCAAACATCTTTATTAATACGCCTTAATCAATTTCAAGCCAACCCATTCCCATAGAAAGAAATAACAACAGTCCGATTACAAAAAAGAGACCCCCAGTTAAAAAATAGAACGGCGCTCCATGCAATGGATCACTAAATAACTCTATCAAATTTCCAGCTACTACTTTCCATTTCTCTTTCTTTGAATTTTTTTCTTTTAATTCTTTTATAAATCGATAATTACTTATACTAATCAAAATAATTCCTATTAATAGGCATCCTACTATGATTAAAATCTCCAAATATAGCACTCCATATGTACATCTATATTTATTTTCGTTTACATACTATTGTTATCCATATTCCATTTTAGCTAATAAACAAACGAAAGAGAACTAGGTGGATTAATGTTTACTTAAAAAGGAAAAGTCCGAAACTATATAAAGTGATTTCGGACTTTTTCTTTTTAAAATATTAAATTACATTTCGAACAAAAAGGAGCTGAATTTCCTCTTCTAATTTTCGTATCACATTTTGGAAAATATACATATCGTTCCTCTACCTTTTGTCGTTCTATCATGTGTAAGGATACTATTTTCATACTGCACATAATTCCAATTAAGATAAGGCTAAAAATAAGTAGCACAACGCTCTTCCTTCCTTAACTAATTACCTATATTTTACCATTAAATAAAGATAATTTTATACTTATAATCCTATCTTGTCCTTCATACTGGAAGAAACTTTCTTTACTTCTATTTACTCATCAGTGTGATTCTTTTTTGTCTATATAAATAAAGAATACCTGTAACTATAAAAACAATCACGCCAAAATACAAACCATACTCTATCGCAACTGCTACAATTCTTTCAATATGTTGTCCAAATAAAGCACCGAGCACAAAGTAAACGAGTGTCCAAACAAATCCTGTCGTATAAGAATACAATGCATACGTCTTAAATGACATGTTATTCATTCCAACTAAATACGGCACGATATGTCTTACAACTGGTATGAAATAGCTTGTAACTAACGCGTACTGTCCGTATTTATCAACCATTTCTTGTGATTTTATTAAATACTTTGCTTTTTTCTTTTTCATCAATTTATGGAGTACCTTCGTGCCAAATACCTTCCCTAATATATATCCTAAAGAAAGCCCTGATACAACACCTAAATATGTTAATACAAATGAAGGAACAACACTTAATATCCCTACTGAAGATACGAAACCACCACTCATAACAATCATTTCATCTGGAATTGGCATACCGATAATACCTAACCATAAACAGAAAAATAATGCCCAATAACCGTATTGCTCGATATAGGATAATAATTCATGTAATTCCATTATGCATACGCTCTCCTTAGTTCTTTTTTGCAACTAAAGACGTAGGCTGGCGGGAAATTGAGCCATACTTTTTCTAGTGTAATTTCAGGGAAGAAATGCTGTATAAACCCTTTTTTCACAAGTGAATATTGAAATGTAATGAACTCACCATTCTCATGTATCGCTTCCATCGCATTATTTAAAATGCGCTTTGAAACTTCTTCTGGTAAAGAAGTGAAAGGCAACCCTGATAAAACGTAATCAATGCATTCTATATTGAGCTCCTCCATATACTTCTTTATATTTTCAGCTGAACCGTGTACAACAATGACATTCTGCTCATCTTTAAACTTTCTTTTTAATTCTTTGAAAAATACTTCATTAATTTCAATAAGAAGAAATATTGTTTCCTTCTTTTTTCTCTTCATAATCTCTTTCGTAAAAACCCCTGTGCCAGGCCCTAACTCTACAATACATTTCGCTTTATTAAAATCAATTACATCGACCATTTTCTTTGCTAATATTTTTGAACTTGGCGCAATTGCACCAGTATGTTTTGGATGCTTTATAAATTCATGTAAAAATGTAATGAGCTGCATGTAAACCTCTCCTCATTCGTTCGATAGTTTTTAACTTGTGTCTAAGTATAACTATCGTTTCTTAATAAAAATTGAGGAAGTTTCTTAAGATTTTATGAAGAATAAAAAAAACAGCTATCGCGTGTAGCGATAGCTGCCCCTTATTACTTCGCACTCACGATCTTATAATAAGAACGAACCGTTAAGAAGTAATATCCAATATAAATCGCGCCGTATACTCCAATACTAATGAGAAGCGGAATCATAATTTCAAATGGTAGTATGTTCCCTAAACCTTTTAATGCAAACAAGCTGTGCAGGATTCCGATTACTAACGGAATCGCAAAGATAAAGCTTACTTGTTTTGCAATAGCTTTTTTCATTTCTTGTTTTGTGACCCCTATTTTGTGAAGTACAACATAACGCTCACGATCAGCATTTGCTTCTGTTAATTGTTTAAAGTAAATGATAGAACCTGTTGCTAGTAAGAATACAAGCCCTAAGAACATTCCAATAAACATCATTAATCCTGTTCCTTCAAGCCCCATATGGAAACCAGTATAGAAATCTCTAAATGATAACACCATTTCTGATTCACCAGCTGGCATCACTTTTGTTAATTTTTCCGTTAACACTTTACTGTTTTTCTCATCTTTCACATCAATATTTTTTACAATACGTGTTCCAAATGCTTGTTTCGCTTGTTCATACATTTCATCTGAAACGACAACAACTAATTCACCTAAATTTGTAATCGCAACGTCATTTGCACCTTGGATTTTTAACTGCTTCGTTTCGTTCCCAATTTGGAATACTGCTTTGTTTCCTTTATATTGTGGACTAAACTCATGTCCTTCAATATACGAACTATCATATATAAATGCTTCATCAGCAGCTACATTCACTGTTTCTGCGTCGATTTTCTTAGCAAGCTTATTAAATTCAGATTGAGACATAAATTGATATTTCTCTGAGATACTGTAGTTCATATTAAAGATGAAATCAACTTTATCTCCTTCAAACTTCCCTTTTACAGGAACTGTCTCAATTTCAAATTGCTCTTGGATCGGGTGATTTTTCTTCTCTTCTGCAAAAATCGCATTTACTTTCTTATCTAATTCTGCATCTTTCTTCTCATAAGAATAGCTATATGGTGCTACTGCTTTTGATTGCGTAAATGTGTTGTAATACATCGTAACTGACGTACCAACCGCTGTTAATGTTACCGCGCTTAAAATAGAAATTGTAGCAAGTGACTTTGCATTTCCTTTAATACGATATAGTAGCTGTGACGTCGTTACCATATTCATACCGTTATAAAACGATGATTTATTCGTTCTTGCACGTTTCAATACAAATACTGTAAAGAACATAAATAGTAAGTACGTACCTAATACTGTTGCCAGTAAAATATAAAGTGCAACTGCCATAAAGTCTGCATATTTAACTGCCTTCATGAACATTAATGCTAAAAAATAACCTGAACCGATTAAGACAACTGAAATTAATGCCATAATAACTGATCCTTTTGGCATTGCTTCTCCTTCACGTTCGGCGCGGAAAAGTTCAATTAGCTTAAATCGATAAATTAAACGATATCCTTGAAGTGATGTATATAAAATAATCACAAAGAAAATAAGTGCTGTATCAATAATGGCAGCCATCGGTACTTCAAAATGAACATTTAAGTTTAATCCCATCATGCTTACTAGCAGTTCAAGGAATAATTTTGAAAGGACACTACCAATCGCAATACCGATAATTAAAGACATTAATCCCATTAACATATTTTCATAAAAGAGCATTTTACCAATTTGTCTTTTACGGATACCTAATAACGAATATAAGCCAACTTCTTTTTTACGTTTACGTGTAAAGAAACCGTTCGAATATATAATAAACACTGCTACGAAAATGATAAGCATGACACTTGAAACTTGGAACGCTCCGCTAATTTTTTTTGAAGCTTCTGCAGCTTTTTCCATTTGTGAATTGTATTGCAGTGCTTTAAATGTAAAATAAATAACGATACTAAAAATCATAGATGCAAAATATACAAAGTAGTCTTTAAAGTTCCGCTGTATGTTGCGGAGGGCAATGCTAGATAAGGTCATCAGCCATACCCCCAGAAATAGAAGACATTACATCAACAATTTTTTGGAAGAACTGTTTACGCGTCGATTCACCGCGGTGCAATTCTTTATATAGTTCACCATCTTTAATGAAAATAACTCGTTTACAATAACTTGCTGCAAATGCATCATGCGTTACCATTAAAATTGTTGAGTTATCATATTCGTTTAACGACTTCATACTTTCAAGTAAATCTGTTGCAGATTTAGAATCAAGCGCTCCAGTTGGCTCGTCTCCGAAAATCATACTTGGATTCGTAACAATTGCACGTGATGCTGCGCAGCGCTGCTTCTGTCCACCAGATACTTGATATGGGAACTGACTTAAAATATGATCAATACCGAATTTCTTTGAGATTTCAAGAACGCGGCGATCAATCTCACTCGCTTTCACCTTTGATAACGCAAGTGGTAAAGCGATATTCTCTTTCACCGTTAACGTATCTAATAAGTTATAATCTTGGAAAATGAAACCTAAATGATCGCGGCGGAATAACGCTAACTTATCGTCATTCATTTTTACGATATCTTTTCCATCAATTAAAATTTCACCGTTCGTCGCATTATCAATTGTAGAAAGAACGTTTAGTAGAGTCGTCTTACCAGAACCAGAAGGTCCCATAATTCCAACGAACTCACCTTCTTTTACTTGTAAGTTAATACCTTTTAACGCTGCAAATTTATTACCACCCGTGTCATATACTTTTTCAATATTTTTTGCTTCTAGCACTGTTTTCATCTCGACATCCCTCATTTCATCTATTCTCTATTTTCAACTATATACACTCTCTACTCTTGCCACTATCGATGTTTCTTACACAAACATGACAGTTATGTAAGACACATAAGTAAAGAAATCAAAAAGTTAACGTAATGAATTAAAGTACTTTGTTACTATAACATTGGGATATCATACCATCCATTCATTCTCCTTACAGGAACATTACAATTTTGTAAGGTAAAAAATGCACCTACAAAGTTGTGCACGAAATGTCGGATGGAGCTATTTCGTTCCTGCTATTCTATGTACAGAGGAGGTCATAATATGGATTCACTTAAAAATATGAATGCTGCAATGCAGTATATCGAAAACAACCTTACACATGAAATTGATTTTAAAGAAGTCGCAAAAATAGCTTACTGCTCCGAATATCATTTCAAGAGAATGTTTTCTTTTTTAGCTGGCATATCACTATCAGAATATATTCGCTGTAGACGTCTTACTCTCGCTGCCTTTGAACTAAAAAACAACAATGTAAAAGTCATTGATATCGCTATAAAATATGGATACAACTCACCAGATTCATTCGCTCGTGCATTTCAAAACTTGCACGGTATAACACCTTCAGAGGCCCGAAATAGTAGCCATTCTTTGAAGGCTTATTCACCAATGACCTTCCAATTATCCATTCAAGGAGGAAATGAAATGAACTATCGAATTGAAGAAAAAGAGCCCTTTCGAATTATAGGTATTACAAAACGAGTACCAATCGTTTTTAACGGTGTAAATGAAGAAATTGCTTCTATGTGGAAAAGTTTAAACCCAGAGTCTATTCAAACATTAAAGTCCCTTTCAAACATTGAACCTACTGGAATTATTAGTGCTTCTACTAATTTTTCTGAAGGAAGAATGGAGGAAAAAGGAGAACTTGATCACTATATTGGAGTAGCCACAACAAAGGATTGTCCAGAGCAGTTTAAACAACTCGAAGTCGCAGCTTCAACATGGGCTATATTCGAAGCTGTCGGCCCATTTCCTGATGCACTACAAAATATATGGGGACGTATTTATTCTGAATGGTTCCCTTCTTCGAACTATGAACTAGCGGAAGGACCAGAGATATTGTGGAATGAACAGAAAGACATATCTTCTCCAAACTTTAAAAGTGAAATTTGGATACCGGTTTTGAAGAAGTGATAAAAAAACAAAGCTGCTCTTCCCTAAAAGGAAAAGCAGCTTTGTTTACATTTTCAACTCTTCTTTATAAATACTATATGACTTTATTGTTGATACGATAATGCATATTAATATGATTCCAATCCCTATAAAAATATTAAATGGATCTGGAAGCAAAGCCCCTGCATATATACAAAGTGAACCTATTACAAATACCCTCGAAGCAAATCTATGTGTTTTTCTCCAAACTACAGGATTTTCTAATGTCCAGTCCATTCGAATGCCTACTAACCCGTTCGGCTTCGTTTGTTGCATGTAATTACCTAGTACAAGAAACAATGTTCCAAGTCCAAAATTAAATGCAATTGAGCCCGATGCAATATAATTAGACGCGGCTAATAGTGCAAATAAGTTACAACCGAATCCTATTAAAAGAATTGCATAATGGATTGCGGAAAGGACTTTGGATTGCTGGGTAGACTTATCTTTTATGAATCCAAAAACTAGCCATATCATATAGAGCACTATCATACTACCTATCGAGAATGAACTTGCTTCTATTTTAGAAAAATATCCATCTACTACTCCTGCTGCATTATAATGGCGTGGAATTTGTTCTGGTAAATATGGCCATACAATATACCATCCAATTGCACTGCCAATAATTAAACTCCATGGTAATACGTGTCTTTTCATCCTCTCTCCCCCATAATTTTTTATTAGGCCCCTATTTCTTTTTTATAAGCAATATATGAATATCCCATCGTTAATCCTACTGCACCAATAATAATTCCAACCATTACGAAAGATTTCCAAGTTACTGGTGCAAAAACACTTAAAATCATAATGATCCCCAATGCAACAAACACCTTTCCGCTAAAACGGTGTGTCTTTCTCCATACTTCTTCGCTACTTAACGTCCACGGCGTTTTTATACCTACAAAATAATTTGGTTTACATTGTGGTAAATAGTTTCCGATGACTATAAATAAAATACCCACTAATAATTCCGGCACGCGATTAATGAATAAATTGTATCCTAATCCACTTGTAATAATATCTATATTCCCTACAAATAGTAGCAGTAATATCCCGTTATTCATCATCATAAAAGCTTTAGAAAACTTCTCGTAGTTCGCTTTCTTTGGATCAATCTTTGGTAACACGTTTAGAAAAATATATAAAACAATCATAATTCCAACCATAGAAAGCATTCCATACAATTTAGAAGAATATCCATCTACTTTACCGCCGCTCCAATGCGTTGCAATTGTATCCGGTAAATGTGGCCAAGCAAACGCCCAAGCTAAACAAGTTATAACAATTAATAAGATTGCAAAAAGATGCTTTTTCATTTCCCCTCTTCCCCCTTATTCGTAAATGTAAACACCCAAGTCAACAAATCTTGAAAGACCGTTGTGTTTAAAGAGTACACAACGAATTGCCCTTTCTTTTCATCTTGAATAAGTTCAGCATTTTTAAGTGCGCTTAAGTGGTGTGAAATACTTGGTTTTGTCATATTGAAATGTTCAGCAATCTCACCAGCGGTTAGATCGCCTTCTTTTAATAAGTCTAAAATTTTTCGCCTTGTTGGATCTGCTAATGCTTTGAATGCTTGATTCAATGTCTTTCTTCCTTTCGATAATTAGACATTTAGATATTTATCTAAATATTAAACCAATTACCGTTATTTGTCAATTTCATCCAGCGCCCTTTTTACTTTTCTCACTTTTAACCTATACTGTTTACTAGCTTATCTTTCAACATAATGAAAAGACTTGAAACACATGATACACTATAGCTACAATTGTTTTTTTGAGGAGGAATATACATATGTATAAAATTTTAATCGTTGAAGACGATCCAAATATTTCATCATTACTGCAATCTCACATTCAGAAGTACGGTTATGAGGCTGTGGTAGCGGAGAATTTCGATGATATTATGGAATCGTTTAACGCTGTGAAACCACATCTTGTTTTACTTGATGTAAACTTACCGAAATTCGATGGTTTCTACTGGTGCCGTCAAATTCGTCATGAATCTACTTGTCCAATTATTTTCATTTCAGCGCGTGCTGGTGAGATGGAACAAATTATGGCAATTGAAAGCGGTGCGGATGATTACATTACAAAACCATTCCACTACGACGTTGTAATGGCGAAAATTAAAGGACAATTACGCCGTATTTACGGTGATTATGCACCAAATATTTCTGAACGTATCGTTGAAGTAGAAGGATTAAAACTATTCCCAGAACGTCCAGAAATTCATTTTGGATCTGAACAAGTTCTTTTAACGAAGAAAGAGGCAATTTTAGCAGAAATGTTATTATCTAAATTCCCTCGTACAGCGAGCCGTGAAGATTTATTAGCTGCGCTTTGGGATGACGAAAGTTTCGTTGAGGAAAATACATTAAACGTAAACATTACACGTCTTCGTAAAAAGTTTAATGAGCTTGGCATTGAGAACTCTATTGAAACAGTACGTGGACTTGGATATCGCTTTAACGCAACTTGGAGTGAATAAGCATGAAGCTATTTTTACGTGATCATTTTGCATTTTTCCTACTGTACGTTTTAAACTTCGGTATCATTTTCGTTCTTTATGATGCAGTAGACGGATTTCAAAATAATAAATTTTACTTCGTCGTTTTAAGTTTATACTTATTTATTTGTTTCCTCGCTTATCGTTACGTTCGCAATCGTAGAATGTACCATAGATTAAGTGAGCAACCAGAAAAAATGGAAGATGCGTTTATTGAAAGAGCAACTGCTCCGATGCCTCACGGTGTCAATGAACTCGTACGTACGCAGTACCGTCTATTCCAAAAAGAACTACAATCGTATGAAGTAAAACAACAAGAACATCAATTATTCATTAACCATTGGGTACATCAAATGAAGACACCTGTTTCTGTTATGCAGCTTATGGTGCTAGAAATGGAAGACGAGCATTTAATTCCAAAGTTTAAAAAAGAATTAGAGCGTCTAAACCAAGGGCTTGATATGGCTTTATACATGGCTAGGTTAAATAACTTCCATGAAGATTTCCATGTCGAGACGATTTCATTAAAAGATACGGTAACAAAAAATATTAATGGATTAAAAGAACTATTCATTCGTAATGGTGTCTTCCCTGTTTTAGAAGTCCATTCTGATTTAAAAGTTGCTTCTGATGCGAAATGGCTAAAATTTATCATCTATCAATTAATGACAAACGCTGTTCGTTACTCCGGTGAGCGCGGAAAGAAAGTTTTCTTATCTGCTTACCGAAACGGAAAAGATATTATTTTAGAAGTTCGTGATGAAGGTGTTGGTATTCCACAAGAAGATATTCGAAGAGTATTTGAACCGTTTTACACTGGGAAAAACGGTCGCGCCTTCGGAGAATCTACTGGTATGGGACTTTATATTGTAAGTAAAATTTGTGATTATTTAGGTCACTCTGTCAAACTAGATTCTGAAGTTGGTAAAGGAACGACGATTAAAATCATCTTCCACAATGCTGCAAATAATCAAGCAGAACATACGGAGAAGGTGACCTAAGTATGTTCGTAACATATGCAAGCAAAATGTATGAGAACTCACTCTCATACATTTTTTGCAATACAACTACTTCTATATCTTCTAGCCGGAGGTATAATCTATGACATTTTGGCAATTTGCATTTAAAAACGTCACGCGCAACTCGAGAGCTTATTTTGCTTACTTTGTAAGTAGTTCCTTTTCCATTGCTGTGTTCTTTTCGTTTGCTGTTTACTTATTCCATCCGAAATTACAAAACTTTGACATGACCTCTGAAATTTCAGCATTAATGCTATTTTCAGAAGTAGTAATTGTATTTTTCTCTTTCTTCTTTTTACTATATTCCATTGGTACTTTTTTAAAAGTTAGAAAAAAACAATTTGGTATTTTGACCATTTTAGGAATATCGAGAAAACAATTACATCGTCTTATTTTTATGGAGAATATGTTAATCGGGATTTTATCTATCTTTTTCGGCATGCAGTTTGGAGTTGTTTTTTCTCAATTTTTCTTATTAGTAACAGCCAAACTTACGCATGTTCCAGGAATATATTTATACGGGCCTACTAACGCGTTTATTTTAACAACCATTGTTTTCCTTAGTCTTTTTATCATTGTATCTGCATTCACACCAATGCTTATTCGTACAAAAAAAGCAGTACACCTTTTAAAAACAAATGGTGGAAAACAAAAAGAAAGAAAACCATCCATACTTGTTTCATTATTTGGTGCGATTTGTTTATTTGGTGGTTATGCGTTAGCTGGAAATCCTAAATATTTCGTATCAGTAAGCCCGCAAATCGGTGTTATATATATGGTTTCAAGTATTTTCGTTATCCCAACGCTTGTTACAATTGGAACATATTTCTTCTTTTCACAAATTAGTTTCTTACTTATTTATATTTTAAAGAAAAGAAGGAAGTTTTATATGAAACGGATTAATATGCTTTGGATTTCGGATTTAGCAAGCCGTATTCGAACGAATATTAATATGCTGTTTATTGTAGCGATGCTATCTACAATTGCTTTCACAATGATTACGTTTCTATATGGATTCGGGAAATTTATTAAGCTAGAGGTGAATAGAACTTCTCCTTTTCCAATTTCTTATTTTTCTTATGATGCGAACCCTTTTGTTACAGAGCATTTAAATTGGCTTGAGCAACAATTACAAAAAGAGCATTTCCCCTATCAAAAAATAAAAGCTGATATATATGAAACACCACTAAAAGAAGATAAAGATATAGCTATTTATAATGACGTATACGCAATTAAGCAAAGTGACTATAACAAACTTGCAGATTCTTTACGAATGAAACAACTATTTATGGATGATAACGAAGCATATGTGCTAACAGGGACATCTTATAACACCATATTCAACGAATTTGAGCAAAGCTACAAAAGAGATTACATTACACTCTCTAGTACAAATACGAAATTACGAGTGAAAGGCTATGAGCATGTGAATGCAATTCCATCTGGCTTTTCATATCAAACGATAGTTTTGCCTGATGTTATCGTAAATAACTTACCTAGCACCGTAAAGCATATATCAGCATACAATTACAAAATTCAAAACTGGGAACAGACATATGAAATTGCTGATAATTTTATAGAAAAAGTGCAAAAAGATCGAAATAAATCCCAGTATGAAGGACCTCTTATTCGTTCCTTTGAATCAGCAGGATCGTTATACAAAATAACATCAGGCAGTGCTGCATTTTTCCTAATTGGGACATTTTTAGGAGTTATTTTCTTCATTGGAGCTGGTAGCGTTCTTTACTTTAGAATGTATACGGATTTGACGAACGAACAAGAGAAATATATAACGATTTCTAAAATCGGTGTAACAGATACAGAGATGAAACGATCTGCAACCATTCAACTTAGTATTTTATTTTTCATTCCGTACATTATGGCATCCATTCATACAATATTCGCAACAAAAATGCTACAAGATGTAATTGGTTTATCTCTGTTCAAAGAGGTTTCAGCCGTTCTTATTATTTTTGGATTCGTTGAAATCGTATTTTTCATATTCATTCGTTCACTTTATATGCAAAAATTATCACAATACACGAGTGGACAAAATATTTAAAACAAACTTGATGAAAAGAGTATTTCTTATGCTCTTCTCATCTTCACCCTATCAGGAGGTTCAGGTGAATGACATTTTGGCAGTTTGCATTTAAAAACGTGACGCGGAACGCCAGAGCTTATTTCGCCTATTTTGTAAGCAGTGCGTTCTCCATCGCAATCTTTTTCTCATTTGCAGTTTATTTATTTCATCCTAAATTGCATATGACAGACGTGAATTATTCTCTGAACATATTAATGACAATTTCAGAAGTTGTCATTGTGTTCTTTTCATTTTTCTTTTTACTGTATTCAATCGGGACCTTTTTAAAAGTACGAAAAAAACAGTTCGGGATTTTAACAGTACTTGGCATATCTCAAAAACAATTAAAGCGACTCATATTTATAGAAAATATGTTAATTGGTGCTCTTTCTATATTTTTTGGCATTCAACTTGGAGTTGTCTTTTCACAGTTCTTTTTATTAGTTACCGCCAAAATTACACACGTACCTGGTTTATATTTATATCCGCCTACAAGTGCTATCGTTTTAACTATCATCATCTTTCTTGGGCTCTTCATTCTCGTATCATCTTTTACACCGATGCTCATTCGTACGAGAAAAGCCGTACGTCTTTTAAAAGAAGGAACACAACAAAAAGAAAGAAAAGCATCCGTGCTCATCTCTCTATTTGGTGCGACGTGTTTAATATGTGGATATGCGTTAGCCGCAAATCCGTTGTATTTTATGTCGCTAGGTGACATCATTGGGCTTTTATATGCCGTCTCTAGTATATTTGTCATCCCATCGCTTATTGCAGCTGGAACATACTTTTTCTTTTCACAAATTAGTTTTTTACTTATTCGTATTTTAAAAACGCGAAGAACGTTTTATATGAAACGAATTAATATGCTTTGGATTTCGGATTTAGCAGCGCGCATTCGGACAAACATTAACATGCTCTTTATTGTAGCGATGCTATCAACACTCGCTTTTACAATGATTACATTCTTATACGGTTTTGGGAAATTTACAAAGTTTGATGCAATTAGACAAAACCCTTTCCCGTTTACGTATTTATCGCATACTGAAAATACGTTAGCTGATGAACATTTAAACTGGTTAGAGCAGAAATTTAATGAAGAGCACTTTCCTTATACAAAATTTAAAACGGATATATATGAGGTATCTTCAGCTGAAGATAACACGCAGCTCTATTACGCAATTAAACAAAGTGACTATAATGTACTTGCTAAAGCATTAAATTGGGAAAAACTCACGGTAAATAAGAATGAATCTTATATTCTTATGAAAGACTTAGATGATCAAGTTATTGGAACACTTCACAATGAAGAAAAGAAAAATACTCTTACACTTACTCAAAACAATTTACAACTACAAGTGAAAGAATATAAAAGTTATAGCCCATTCCCAAACAGCTTAATATACCAATTACTCATACTATCTGATGAAAATGTAGAATCCTTATCCACAGTTTCCAAACAAATGAGTGTATATAACTTCAAAGTTACAGATTGGGAAAAAGCACATAATATCGGTTCATCGTTTATAACAAAAATTGATAACGATAATGCAGCAATTCAAGCAGAGCATCCACCTTTCCATGCAAGTGAAGCGAGCGATTCCTTATATAAGACAAAACTAAATGTCGCTTCGTTCTTCTTAATTGGTACTTTCTTAGGTGTTATTTTCTTTATCGGTGCTGGTAGTGTTCTTTACTTCCGAATGTATACAGATTTAACAAATGAGCAAGAAAAATATATAACGATTACGAAAATTGGCTTAACTGAGACTGAAATGAAACGTTCAGCGACAATTCAGCTTGCGATTCTTTTCTTCGTACCTTACATTATGGCATCAATCCATACGATGTTTGCGACAAAGATGCTACAAGAAATATTACATCTCTCGTTCTTCGCTGAGATTACAGTCGTACTGTTGATTTTTGGAACAGTTGAAATTTTATTTTTCCTTTTAATTCGTTCCTTTTATATGCAAAAATTATCACAACATATTAAGTTTTAAAAGTAGAAAGGTGATTACTATGGAAGAAGTATTACACATAAAAAACGTCTCAAAAGTATATGAGGGAAAAGTCCCTCATACTGCTTTAAAAAATATAAATTTACACGTAGATAAAGGGGAATTCGTTGCCATTATGGGTCCATCTGGTAGCGGGAAATCTACATTTTTAAACGTTATTTCTACAATTGATTCTCCTACTTCTGGTGACGTCGTTATTAACGGAAAAAAACCACACACATTTCGTAGAGAGAAGTTAGCTATTTTCCGCCGCCAAGAGTTAGGATTTGTTTTCCAAAACTTTAACCTACTAGATACACTAACAATCGGTGAAAATATCGTACTACCTTTAACATTAGATAATGTTCCATTAAAAGAAATGGATGAAAAGCTTGATAACATTTCAAAAAAGCTTGGAATTGATCATATTTTGGACAAACGTATTTTTGAAGTTTCTGGAGGACAAGCACAGCGTACTGCAGTAGCACGTGCTGTTATTCATCACCCTTCTCTCTTACTAGCCGATGAACCGACAGGGAACCTGGATTCAAAAGCCGCTATTGATGTAATGGAGTTATTTACGAAATTAAACAAAGAAGAAGATGCAACGATTTTAATGGTTACGCACGATCCGTTTGCAGCAAGTTATTGTAACCGTGTTATTTTCATTAAAGATGGAGAGCTTTACAATGAACTGCACCGCGGATTATATCGCGAGAAGTTTTATCAAGAAATATTAGATGTTCTAGCCTTATTAGGAGGAAGACGTGGATGACGTTTTGGCAATTCGCATTTAAAAATGTCTCACGTAATTCAAAAGCATATTTCGCCTACTTTGTAAGTAGTGCGTTTTCTATCATGGTTTTCTTTTCATTTACTGTATACGCGTATCATCCACGCTTACAGAGTGTACAAAGCTTTCAAGAACGTGATCCTCTAATGAATTTAGCTAGTACAGCACAGCTTGTGATTGTTATGTTCTCGTTCTTCTTTCTCTTATATTCAATTGGAACATTTTTAAATGTGCGGAAGCAGCAATTCGGGATACTCACTATTCTTGGTATCTCACAGAGACAATTAAAAAGATTGTTATTTACCGAAAACATGATAATTGGGATATTATCCATCTTTATCGGCATTCAAGGTGGACTTGTATTTTCTAACTTTTTCTTATTAGTCACTTCGAAATTAACAAACGCGAAAGGTCTCTATTTATATTGGCCAACAGAAGCGATTATCGTTACAACCGTAACGTTTATCATCTTATTTTTAATCGTTTCTACATTTACACCAATGTTTATTCGTACTCGAAAAACAACGAAGCTTATTAAGGGCGTTAACAAAGAGAAGAGCGAAAAAAAACCATCTATACTGATTTCACTATTTGCTTTAACTTGTTTAGGACTATGCTATTATATTGCTGGTTATCCGCAAGGCTACATAACGGAAAAAAATGCACAAAATGGATCTGTATTCTTAATTATGCTATCTATTTTACCGCTTGTAGTAATTGGGACGTATTTATTTTTTTCACAAACATTTCTTCTCTTTATCTATATTTTAAAGAAACGAAGAAAGTTTTATTTAAAACAAATAAATATGTTATGGATTTCAGATTTAGTTTCTCGTACACGCAGTAATATTAATGTACTCTTTATTGTTTCTATGCTATCTGCACTTGCATTTACAATTATTATCGGGTTATTTGCTGCAAACAATAATACGAAAGCACCCATACTAGAACGATATCCAATACCATTCACCTATACATCAGAAGGTGTTAATGCATTTGAACAAAAGCATATTACTACGATTGAAACTGAACTTACAAATGCTAATTTTCAATATGACAAATATAAGTTTACCGTTTTAAAAGATACAGCTTCAAAAGAATCAATTGCCATTATGAAAATGAGTGATTATAACGCAATAGCACAGCAATTAAACAGACCAAAAATCACTCTCGATTCTTCACAAGTTTATAATATTTCTCGCTATTCACCAGCGTTATTAAATCTCGTGTCTAACCCATTTGCGAAGCAGAACACAATTACACTTGGCTCTAATAAAAAGGAATTTCAAATTAAAGGTTTTATTAATAAAGGAATTGAGCCTCCCTTTGCATTACCTCACTTAATTGTGATGCAAGATGAAGTAATTGAAAATATGATTCCTCATATTGAAACAATTACAGTCTATAACTACTTCGTGGAAAATTGGGAAAATGCAATTTTCCCAACAAAAAATATATTAAAAAGCTTAGATCATGATGCAGAAACCTTGTATGAAGCACATAAAAATGAAGAAAATTTCATTAAACCATTTTATATTTATACAGCTACGGATGAACTCGTTCATAGTAAAGGAAATGCAGTCGCTCAATTCTTTATTTGGGCATTTCTCGGCTTTATTTTCTTTATCGGAGCAGCTAGTGTTTTATATTTCCGTATGTATAATGACTTAACAACTGAAAGACAAAAGTATATTACGATTACAAAGCTTGGCTTAACTGAATCAGAAATGTTTCGCTCTGCAACAATTCAATTAGGAATTTTATTTTTCGTTCCTTACATCGTTGCTGGTGTTCACACATTATTTGCGGTTAAGTTTTTACAAAGCATGTTTTCTTTCTCCTTATTAAAAGAGACATGTATCGTACTCACCTTTTTCGGGATTATCGAGATCATTTTCTTCTTCTTAATCCGTTCTCTGTACATTAATAAATTATCACAGCATATAAAAATATGAATAAAATAGCCTTGTGCAATATGCACAAGGCTATTTTCAATAGTTTTTAATAATTAGCAGCAATATCCGCCGTAGCCGCCAGCATAACCGCCATAACCACCATAGCCACAACCGCCGCCTCCGCCGAAGCAGCTAGCACCGATGATAATTAATAAAATAAACAATACGATTAGAAGCGCAAAACCGCCTCCGCAACCATGTCTGCGGTTACAATCATCATGTCTGTGTTCACACTTTTCGCTCATTACCCTATTCCTCCTTTAGTATCATTCATAACAAGTTCACCTTGCTCTAAATGAGGGGATTCCATTTATATTATGTTTTCAGGGCGAATAGGAAGCTTGGCTTACCTAAAAACGGGCTTGTTTTAGGAATTGGGCTTTATTAAAAAGCGAATGAGCCTTATCCAGATGTAAGCATAAAACATTTGACATACTCTTAATTTCTTACTAATATTTAATTGAACGATCAATCAATTTTTTGATTATACATTTAAATCATTTAAATCATTTAAATTAGGAGTTGAATAGCGTGACTGATTCTTTTATTGCAGAGGCTAGGCGTGAACAAATTATTCTTGCATGTATTGATACATTAGAAGAGGTTGGATATAACAACTTAAGCTTAACGAAGGTAGCAAAAAAAGCTAAGATTAGCACTGGACTTATTTCTTATCATTTTAACGATAAGCTTTACCTTATGAATCGCACATTACAATTTTTAGTTGCCAAACAACATGAATTTATTAGTAATCGAGTACTATTAGCTCAATCTGAAATAAATAAACTAGAGGCTTTTATTGAAGCACACTTGGCTTATCAAGAAACTCATTACAAAAATAATATTGCCTTAATTGAGATTGTCTTTAATGCAAGAAATGAAGAGAACGTTCCTTATTACAGAATCGAAGACGACGAAGAGGAGGATGCTCTTAGAACGATGTTATTAGATATTTTGAAGACTGGTCAACAAAATGGCGTGTTTTCCGATTCTTTCCAAACCGACACATTAGCTTCATTTATTTTAGGAGCAATCGAAGAAAGAATGCTGAAGGCAAATTCATCTATATCCATAGAAAATTACTCAGATGAGCTCATAAAAATGGTGAAGAAACTCACTGTTTAAATATGCCTTGATTAAAAAAATATATATGAAAGGATGAACTACACATGAAAAAGGCATCTGTCATTGGATTAGGTTTTTTAGAAAAATTACTTGCTATAGTAAGCCCAATCCTTTTAGGCATTATTGGATATTTTTCACCTAAATTAATAGAGATTATAAAAAGGATTCCTCTCTTTTCTGATTCAAAAATTATAGAACTTTTAAATTTTATTAACCCCTTCTGGCTTCCTATTATCCTCATGCTAATTGGTGTTTTTGCAGGAATTTTATTTTCTTTAATTATTTATAGTGACGCTTTAAAGATGAACATTACTTCGGAAAGCATTCACGTGAATAAGGACGATCAAAAGAAACAAATCACCAGATCAAATGTAAAAGCCGTTTTTGTAGATAAGCGTCAAGTGGTTATCATTGATCAAGAAGAGCGAGAATGGTTACGTGAAACATCTGACATTAACCCAAGCAAAATTAAAGATACTTTCTTAATGCACGGCTTCCCCTGGGTGGAACAAGATCCTTATAAACATGAGTATAGCTTATGGAAATTAGAGGATGAGCGATTTAATAAAAGCATAAATACTATTTTGTATGAAAGACGAAATGCCCTTCGAGAAGGAAACTCGAAAAAAAAGAAGCATTTACGCAAAGATTTGAATGAGCTAGGAGTCTTTGTCAAAGACGATGGAGAAGATCAGTATGTCCGTTCCATTAAGTAATAGAAAGCACAAAAAACGAATAAAACCTACAGAGAAATTACATTTCCTCTGTAGGTTTTATTCGTTTAAATCTGACCTCCTCTCCTAAAGAAACATATTCAACAAAAGGGCAAAACCGAATGCAATAAATGATAACAATGTTTCCAGCACCGTCCACGTTTTAAACGTTTCCTTCACCGTCAAACCTAAATACTCTTTTACAAGCCAGAACCCTGCATCATTTACGTGAGAAAACATTAATGAACCTGCACCGGTTGCAATAACGAGAAGCTCTAAATTCACACCAGACATGTGCTGAATAACTGGTGAAACAATCCCTGCTGCTGTCGTTAATGCTACTGTAGCTGAACCTGTTGCAATTCGAATTAAACCAGCTACCATGAAAGCTAATACGATTGGTGATAACGAAATATGTTCTGCCATTTGTGCAATAGCTGTTCCAACGCCGCTTTCAATTAATATTTGTTTAAATCCACCGCCTGCACCAATTATTAAAATAATAGAACCGACAGGCAATAAACTTTCATCTGTTAATTTTTTAATCATCTTTTTATTAATACCTTGTTTGATACCAAGTAAATAAAATGCTGCGAAACATGAAATAAGTAAGGCGATTACTGGACTTCCTATAAACACGAAAAATTCAGTTAATTTTTTCGGTAATGAAATATATGGTGCAACTACTGATAAAATCATCAATACAACTGGTAATAAAATAATAAAGAATGAAACTTTACGACTTGGCAAATCAGTTGATACTGTCGTAACTCGAACAAGCTCCGGTTCATTTTCAGGTATAACCCTCTTATGTACCCACTTTGCAAATATTGGGCCTGCTATAATAGCCGTCGGTAACGCGATAATTAATGAATATAAAAGTACCTTTCCTAAGTTCGCGTTATAAATACCGATTGCAGTCATGGCACCTGGATGCGGAGGTACTAGCCCATGTACGATAGATAATCCCGCAATAACAGGTAAAGCAATTAATAATATGTTTTGCTTCGTTGTTTTTCGAATTGAAATTACAAGTGGTAATAAAATAACAATCCCTACTTCAAAAAAGACGGGAATCCCTATAACAAAACCTGCAAATAACATAGCCCAAGGTAATTTTTTTACGCCGAAAAATCGAATAAAGAAATCTGCAACTTGCATGCCTGCTCCTGAATCAGACATCATTTTCCCGAGTATAGTTCCAAGTGCCAAAATACCAACTAAATGACCTAGTACACTACCAACACCAGTTTCATAGGCAGCCACTATTTTCGTTAAGTTCAGTCCAGACATAATAGCTAAAAACAAACTCGCAACTGTTAAACTAATAAATGCATGCCATTTCCACCATGATACCCCTAAAATAACAATTGTGATCGCAAGTAACGTGACGATTAATAAGTATATATCCATCTCTCATTCTCCTTACTTTTATCCCGATTGGTGTGGGCTAATAATTAGTGGGTGATGCCCTCCTCCACTAATTAAAGTTTTACTTTATAAAAAAAGAGGGAACATCCCCTCTTTTTTATACGTCATAATTCACTACATAATGCTGCATTTCTGTATTGTAGTAGCCTTCGCTATATTCAATTACTTCGCCAACTTCATCATAAGAATAGCGCATACGTTTTAATAACGCTGTTCCCTCTTTTTCACCTAGCGCTTCTGCAACGAAATTAGGTGCAAGCCCAACCGCGAATTCATCTCTGAAGTTTTCTAAATGTATACCTCGGTCCTCAACTAAATCGTAAAGCGATTGTAAATCAAAGTCCGATAAATCTGTACTCGCCATTCGAGCTGAGAAATAGTGCGTATAATGAATATACGGCGTATCATTTAACATATATAGGCGCTCGATACGAAAACTCTCTTTACCGAATAATCGAAACGGCACTGTTCCTTCCTCATTATGAACGATTTCTGCTTTTAATAATTTCTTTTGTACTTTATATCCTTCTTCCACTAACACTTCTGTAAATTTCTTACCCTTTGACAGTTTTGTCGCAGAAGTATTACGAATCACTTTCGTTCCTTTGCCGCTCTTCTTTTCCAAATATCCTTCTTGAGCGAGTTCTTTAATCGCATTACGCACTGTAATCTTACTAACTTTGAACTCTTCTTCTAATTGCGGTTCTGAAGGAATATTCGTATGAATCGCATATACGCCATGCAATATTCGATCACGAATAATATTTTTTATTTGTAAATATAATGGTCCTTTTTTCCTCGTTACGTTCACTGTTACACCCACTACCTTTCTACATCACCTACTGATGCCGTCATCGCCCGAAGTATATCTTTCTCTGATGACATTGGCGTATCACCGACGATTGTATGTGCTAGCATTCCAGCTGCTGACGCAAATGAAACAGCTTTCTCTGGTGCAAACTCTTTTATCTCGCCATGAATAATTCCGCTCGTATAAGCATCTCCAGCACCTATTCTATCATATACAGAAAACGTAAGTGTTTTTGCAAAAGTTAACGAACCATCTTTACATATAAACCCGCGAAGCGAATGTGTATTATCGCTGTTAATAGAGCGATGAGTACCAGCGATTGTAGCGATATGATACGTTTCAGCTACCTTTGGAATAAGATCCAGCAGCTGCGCTTCTCGCTCCGTCTCTTCTGTTTTCATTCCAAGAACGAACATCGCATCTTTTTCGTTCATCATAACGATATCAGCAAGCCCCAGCATTTCTTCATAATGCGGTTTTGTCTGTTCATATCCGTCTTCTCCCCAAAGTGATGGACGATAATTGCAATCAAAAACGACGGTTCCTCCGTTTTCTTTAACTGCTCTCGCTAAAGACTTCATATGATGGCGTACAGTATCATTCATCGCAAGTGTAATACCGCAAAAATGAACGATATCAATCTCCTTAGCAATTTCTTCAAATTGGTACATCTCTTCAGATGCCGTATTGAAGCTACTTTCTAATCGATTCGAATATGTAACGCGGCTTGCACGTGCACCGAATCCATTTTCTAAAAAATACATACCTACATATTTACCGCCTCTTGGAACAAGAGAAGTTTGAATCCCTAACTTTTGAATGTAAGATACAGCTGCATCTCCAACCGAATTTTCCGGTAAAGTTGAAATAAGAAGCCCTTCATGCCCTAAGTGAGAAAGTGCCGCTACAACGTTCACACCTGTACCTGAAAATGAGTAATTTAACGTGTTAGCTTGCGACAACAATTCATATCCAGGTACTTGCAGGCGCATCATTACTTCGCCGAACGCTGCAATTTTCTTACGCATATTGATCAACTAGCTTTTTCACGACTGCTAATAATTCACGAACATCTTCTACTTTCGTATTACCAGTTTCTTTATCAATAATAGAAGAGTATACGTGCGGGATAACTTGCTCTACATTTGCCTCAAGCGCAATACGTACAATTGTTTCAAAGTTTTCTTTATCAATTCCACCTGTTGGCTCTAATGCGAATCCTTCTTCTGCACAAGCTTTCGCAACTGCGCGATATTCTTCTTCGTGAGCTAGCCCTTTCATCGGGAAGTATTTCAATGAATTTCCGCCCATATCACGCACAAGTGCGATTGCTGTTTTAATTGGAACGATTGCTTTTTCTTCTCCAGCCGCACTAATTGGGCCAGTAGAAATATTTACGTAACCTACTTTTCCTGTTGGTGATACTAAACTATTAATCCAGCTATCTTTTTCGCCGAGATTTGCACGCGTTGCTCCAACTGAAGGGAACACTTGGTTAATATGGCTACCAGGATAATGCTTCGCAATTTCAGCTACAACTGCTGCTTGGCGATTATCTCCTGCGCCTAGTCCGATTGATACAGCGTCATCAATTTCTTTT
Organism: Bacillus sp. ME78; assembly: GCF_903970865.1. Taxonomy (NCBI): domain Bacteria; kingdom Bacillati; phylum Bacillota; class Bacilli; order Caryophanales; family Bacillaceae; genus Bacillus; species Bacillus sp. ME78. Next base: position 35,195 of record NZ_CAJCKK010000012.1, on the reverse strand, counting down.
CCGTATGCTTTCATAGCTGTAACAGCTTCTTCTACTGTTGGGTAGTCTTTTGATAACACTCCCACTACTACATAACCTTCTGCTGCTTCAAAAATATCTTTTGCATTTTCTATATTGTTTGCTAATACATTTAATGCTACGCGGCCTTTATAAAAACGTTTTTGAATGTTTGTCATTTTAGTTTCCCCCTACGATTTCTCTCAATTTTTCTTCAATCACATGTATGTCATCACCTTGAAGTGGACGCGGATCAATATCAAAGAATCCTTGTCTTACTCCGTAATCACGTGTATAAATGGCGATTTCCCCTTCGCGTAATGCAGTCACAACATCTCTTGCTGATTTGTTTAACTCTTTCTCGTTAATATGAATACGAGCTCTAAAGATTGCTCTTCCAGCTTCATCTTGAACGATCGTTACATTTACACCATTTAATTCTTTTAGCGGCATAAGTACTTGTAGCAATTCTTTTTCTTGCTCGCTCTTATCTTCTTTTACTCCGTACTCATTAAGCGCTTGAAGTAAGCCAAAAGTTGTCTCTTTCCCGACTTTCATACTTCTTCCGATGCAATGTAATTGCACTTTCAGCCACTCAATATATTTTCGTTTCCCGCCAACAATACCAGAAGTAGGTCCTTCAATCGCCTTTGAACCGCTATAAATAGCAAGATCTGAATACTTCACATATTTTTGAATGTCTTCTTCAGCTGCCGCATCAACGATAAGTGGTACGTTATTTCGCTGCGCTACTTCCCATGCTTCTTCAACAGAAATCATATTTTTTTGCACTGCATGATGTGATTTCACATAAAGAATTGCTGCTGTATTTTCGCCAATCGCATCTTCAATATGTTCTGCTTTCCCTTCATTTGCGTAGCCAACTTCAACGAGTTTTCCTCCACCTAAGTAAATCATCGTTTCAACAGGAGCACCGTATTGAACGTTATGACCTTTTAACATAATCACTTCGTTTTTCGCGATTACTTCTTGATGAAGTCTTTCACTTTTACGGCGATTTCCTTCTGTAACGATACCAGCGATAGAAAGTGCAATTCCGCTCGATGCTGAATTCACAACGACCGCTGCCTCTGAATCTAGAATTCTCGCAATATGGTCTCCTGCTTTATCTACTAAATCAGCAATTTCCACATAATTTTGTCCACCATGTTTCATCGCATCCATTACCGTATCTGTAGGAGCAGATACACCTAAAATACTCATTCTACCGCTCGCATTAATTACTCTTTTTAATCCGTACTTAGCATTCAATGACTGACCCATTAATTACAACCCCTTTCGTATCAATTCTTTTTTCAGCAATGCGCTGATCCCCTTCTGAATCAATTAACGTAACCTTCTCATCTTTAACCGTAAATAAAGTTAAGTTTGCAATATCTCCTTCTTGAATACGGCCAAGCTCTGGTTTCTTAAGCCACTCTGCCGCATTTTTCGTAACCGCATCAATCACTTCTTCTAGCGGATAACCTAAGTAAAGGAATTTCGAAAGAACGTGAGCCATACTATACACTGGACCATGTATACGATTCTTCCGGTAAATATCCGTACTAATTGTATTAAAGGCAATATCGTGACACTTCGCCGCTTCTGCTACTTTAAAAGAAAAGCTAGCATTACCGTGACCAACATCTAAATGCACGCCGCGATTCACCGCATCTAACAACACAGGTAGCGGTTTCCCTTCTTCATCAAATAAATTATTTTCTTTCCCGTTTAAATAATGTGTAATCACATCATCTTTTTCTAAAAGAGGTACAACTTCCTCTATACGGGGAGGCGCTGAACCGATATGTACCATAATCGGTAATGATGTTTCTCGAGATAAAGCGCGCGCTACATGCAGCGGTTCAATTCCACTATCACAAACGACACTTTTACTCATTCTCGCCTTTAACCCAACGATTACATCTTTATACTTTTCTACTGCTTCTATCGCTTTCTCTTTATCTATCCATTCCATATTGGATAATTCATCAATTCGTTTCAAACCGATGCGAGAAATATTTAAAAAGGCAAATAAATTTGTCTTTGCCTGCTCTCTACTTTTTACTAAATCTGCAATGCGATCAGCACCGCAACTACCCGCATCAACAATTGTCGTTACCCCTTGCTTAACGCCAATTTCATCTACCTCATCGCCATACGGATCAAACTCTGGAAAAGCGTGAACGTGCAAATCAATCCAGCCACTCGATACGTAAGTACCAGAGTAATCAAGAACCTTTCCACCCTCGCCAGCACCAGCTTTCGTCACCTGTGCGATTTTGTTATTTTCAATTACAATGTCAATCTCTTCCCCGTTCACACGTTTCACATTACGTAGTACGAATCGTTCTGTCATTGTATTTCCACCCTTTTCTATAAGAAGCCATAAGAATACGCTTACATTAAAGTTTCATTTTATATCTCTTTCACACGTTTAGCGTAACACAAAAAAAGGGAGAAGTAAATATAACGTTATAATGTTTAAAAATACATAAAAAGATGCTCCTCCAAAATACTAATAGTATAGGAAATTATATCAACGATTTTTTGAATATATCAATCATAACTTACAATATATCAACGATTTTTCAATTATATCTATCAGAACTTATAATATATTAACGATTCGACAAGGAATATCGATTTACCGACAAAAAACGTCACTTCCTTTCTTATATAAGAAAAGGCTGTCCCAAATGGCACAGCCTTTTTCTCTATTCCTGAACCGTCACAATAACCCCATCCATATTGTTCCCGGAAATTTCATACTGCTTGTTTGCTGGAACGTTCACTTTCGTATTCTCAGAAACTTTATAATAAGAAACAGTATATTTCTTACCTTCTACTTCAGTTGAAACCTCTTTTTCCTCTTTTAAAAACTCTAAATATTCCTCTAGTGTAAAATTCTTTTTTTGCATAATTGCGCTATGAGGTAGGCCGACATAACGGATATGCCATGGCTCATATTGAATTCCAGTAATGTTACTTTTATTTTTCGGATAACGTAATACAAAGCCATGCTTCCATACGTTCTCTTCAATCCATTTTCCTTCAGGCGCTTTCTCCATTTTCTTTTGAGTAGACCCAATGTCCAGTGATAATCCTAAATTATGTTCACTGTATCCTGCTGGAAGTGCATAATCAGATCCCATTTTTTCATATAGCTGTTTTTGCTCTTGGAAATCTCTATAACCACTACTAATCAAAAAATGGTTAACACTTTCTTTTCCAGCCGCATCGACAACGTTCAAAAACTTTTTCACAACATCCTTTGATAAACGAAGATTTCTATCAAATATTACATAACCTCTTACTAATTCACTATTATGATTTACATTTATAATATCAGACCTAATACTATCTTTTTTTACTGGATAATCCCTGTTAACTAATAATAAATCGCCCTTATAAATTTGTTCCTTCGTAATCTCTTTCCCCTCGGTGTTTGCCGCCTTTACTAGCTCATCTTTCCCGACAATTTTAACATCGATTTCCTTTTGAAATAACGGTGATATATAAACGCCTACACATACTGTGAATGCTATAAAAAAAGAAATAAATACCCACTTTTTCATTTCTAGTTCCTCCTTAACGTAACTTACGTATAGAATAGAAAAAACTATTAAAATAAAAAGTGGGGTAAAGTTTAAATTTTTATTAAATTGTTACATTCTCGTCTTTTGGCAATCGTACTTCAAATAGCGTTCTAACTACATTGCTCTCAGCAGAAATCGTACCGTTATGTTGCTCGACAATATTTTTCGCAATAAATAGTCCTAGGCCAGTCCCGCCACGGTTCTCAGTTCTTGCTTTATCACCTGTATAGAACATATCAAAAAGATACGGTAAATCTTCTTCCGGAATGCTATCTCCGTAATTCATAATTTGTACGACAACTTCTCCATTATCAACATATCCATTCATATCAACAAATTGCCCATCATACCCGTAACGAACGGCATTTGTTAATAAGTTTTCAAATACTCTAGCTAACAATTTTCCATCACCGTGCATCGGTAAATGAGGAGCCACGTTCAATCTAGCTTCTAAATGATGTTTTTCTAATAACGGATACAATTCCTCCTCTAACTGTATAAGCAACTCACTTATATCAATCGGCTTTTTATCCAGTTTTAGCATGCCATAATTCATACGTGTAATTTCAAATAGCTCATCAATTAAACTTTCCAGTCTTTGCGATTTTGTATATGCAATTGTGGAGAAATGTTTAATTTGTTCTTTTGTTAAATTTTCATCTTTAAGAATTAAATCTAAATATCCTAACACGGATGTTAACGGTGTTCTTAAATCATGAGCTAAATTCACAACGAGCTGATCTTTACTACTTTCAGCAAAATCTCCTCTTTCAACAGCTTCTTTTAACTTTTCACTTGCAACATTTATTTCACGCGCGATATTTCCAAACTCATCATTTGATGAAACTTGAACTTTATTCGTAAAGTTACCGTTCGCAAGATGATGAATCCCATTAGAAATTTCATCAAAGTATTTTAAATACGGTTTTGTCAAAAAGAAGAAAAAGATAATAGATAACGGAATAAAGAAAATTAAAAAGAAGTTAATGTCTCCAAATTCCCTTACCATTGACCTAAATTGTGCTAAAGGCTCTTCGTAGCGAACCATCGTTTTATAATACAACTGCAATCCTTTATAAATTATATAAGTTACAGTTGCTGCAAGCACCATACTTAACGCAAATAAGGCAATCATTTTAAATCGAAAACTTTTCATCATATTAGCCATTGAAAGTATAACCTACTCCCCACACTGTTTTTATTAATTTATCCTTTCTTTTATCTTCTCCAAGTTTCTTCCGCAAAGTACGAATATGTACCATTACTGTATTTCCACCTTCATAATAATCATCCGCCCATACGTGCTGAAAAATATTTTCCACATTGTATACTTTCTTCGGATGACTCGCTAATAAATATAAAATATCGAACTCTTTCGGCGTTAATTCAATTTGCTCACCATACACATCAACCGTCCTGCGCTCAGGATTAATTACGACTCCGCCTATTTCTAAAGCAGATTTACTCTCCGCTACTTTCGGTTGATTTAACGTAAAAAACCTACGCAGTTGTGCATTTACACGTGCAACTAATTCTATCGGTGTGAAAGGCTTCGTCATATAATCATCCGCACCTAGTACAAGACCTGTCACCTTATCAAAGTCCGAAGTTTTCGCGCTTAAAAAAATAATTGGCATATGATGTTTCGCGCGAATTTGACGCGTCACCTCATAACCATCCATTTTCGGCATCATAATATCTAAAACTACCAAGTCGATTGGCTGCGTTTCAATAATATGAACCGCCTCTTCCCCATCCGCTGCTTTCACAACATGGTACCCTTCTTTTTCTAAATGTATCTCAATTAAGTCAGCAATTTCCGCCTCATCATCAGCGATTAAAATTGAAATGCGTTTCATTTTACTCCCCCTTTTTCATTCCATTTTTATACGCTCGATTGTAAACTAGTCTATCCAATTTGTACAATACAAAAAGGCTACTCGTTAAAGTAACCTTTGTAAATAAAATTATATCAGCGATTATTGAAATATATCGACTTACCGACAATGAACGACAAAATCCTCTCGCTACTTGCGGGCAGCCTAAGGAAACTCCCCTTTACCGCTCAAAAACAATTCGCTGCTTCGTGATTTCCGCCAGCCTTCCGCGATCTACTTCATACTCAGCATCAACGCTTTGCGGCACCCTCACTTTCCCGCCCTCAAGCGTCACTTCCGGTGAAATAATATCCCTCTGCCAATGTCTACTAGAAGCGGATATATCACCAGGAATCGTAAAGTTCGGCAGTGAAGCAAGAGCAACATTTTGCGCTCGTGAAACCCCCATTTCTACCATACCGCCGCACCAAACGGGTATGTTATGCTCCATGCAATAATTATGAATTTGAACCGACTCTGTTAATCCGCCCACTCGCCCTGGCTTAATGTTAACGATGCGGCAACTACCAAGCGTAATCGCAACGCGTGCGTCTTCTAAACCATGAATACTTTCATCTAAACAAATCGGCGTTTCAATTTTCTTTTGCAACTCCGCGTGATCAAGAAAATCGTAATCCGCTAACGGTTGTTCAATCATCATTAATTGGAATTCATCTAGTCGTTTCAGCCTCTCTGTATCCGCTAATGTATATGCTGAATTTGCATCAGCCATTAGCGGGATATGCGGAAACTCTTTTCGAATTTCTTTTAATAACTCATAATCATGCTCTGGCTTTATTTTCACTTTAAAACGCTCGTATCCTTCTTCCGCGTACTTCTCGATTTGTTTTAACATAACCGGAATCGTATTAATCCCAATTACAACGCCGACTTCAATTTCATGACTAGTTCCGCCAAGTACTGTCGCTAGCGATTTCTTTTGACGCTTCGCATATAAATCCCAAACAGCCCCCTCTATTCCGGCTTTTGCCATTCGGTTTCTTTTTATATGTTGAAATAGACCCGGTACCTCATTCGGATGAGAAATTTCAGCCTTTAATAAATCAGGTATTAAAAAGTCTTGCAGTACATGCAGCGCTGTCTTCACCGTTTCTTCCGTATACCACGGTTCAGAGAATGCAACGACTTCCCCAAATCCGATGTACCCGTCCGTATCCTCTAATTCAATAACGATACTCTCACGCTTTTCGTAAGTCCCGTAGCTTGCAGCAAACGGGATTACGAGTGGCATTTCCGTTATATACAGTGTCGCTTTTTTTATTTCCACCTACATCTCCTCCACTAATTGTCTTAACTCTCGTCTTAACAATTTTTTCGAAGCGTTACGTGGTAATTCCTCTAAGAAACATGCTTTCTTCGGCACTTTATATTTCGCTAACTTCTCCTCGCAAAAATGAAGAATTTCTTCTTCTGTTACCGCCCCGCTTTTCACAACAAAAGCAGCTGGTACTTGTCCCCATTTATCGTCAGCCATGCCGACAACACCAGCTTCCGCTACTGCCGGATGAGAAAGCAACACTTCTTCAATTTGAGCTGGATATATATTCTCTCCGCCAGAAATAATTAAATCACTGCGACGATCTAATACGTATAAAAACCCTTCTTCGTCTAAATAACCGAGGTCGCCAGTATGAAGCCATCCGTTTTGAATAGTCTCTCGCGTCGCATCTTCACGTTTAAAGTAACCGCCTGTTACGTTCGGTCCTTTTACTACAATCTCACCTTCCGCAAATGGTGGCACTACTACGCCATCTTTTTCAATACGAAGTTGGCACTGAAATAGTGGTTTTCCAGCTGATCCTACTTTCGTTAACATGTAATCTGCGGATAACGTACAAATTTGCGAAGATGTTTCTGTCATACCGTACGTTTGATATACAGGAATCCCTTTTTCTACACATGCTTCTAATAGTGGTTTTGGCGCTGGTCCTCCGCCAAGTAACATGCATCGTAAAGAAGATGGATATGTCTCTGCCCCAAGTCGCTCTAATAAATCAGTTAACATTTTAGAAACGACAGAAATAATTGTTACTCCTCTCGTTTGAAGTGCTTTATGAATAAAATCAGCATCATATTTCGGAACAAGTAAAATACGCATGCCGTACATAATGTTTTTCATTAAAAGAGATAGCCCGCCAACATGGAACATCGGCATGCAGGCTAACCAGCAATCATCATCACGAAGTCCTAAATTAAGCGACGAACCAACTGCGCTTGCCCAATGATTTCCGTACGTTAAAATAACTCCTTTCGGTTTGCCTGTTGTCCCAGATGTATAAATAATTGTCATCGCTTCTTCTAAAGAAAACTCTTCTTGTATAGAGGCTTCCTCTTTTGGTCCATTCATCACTTCGGCGAATGAATAAACAGGAACATCTTTAGCATCAAAATCTTGATCCGTCACTAAACAAACAACTTCAGCATCATCCATTTGCCAAAGTAGCTCTTCTCTTGAAAGACGCGTATTTAAAAGCACAGCTACTGCACCTACATAAGATAGGGCGTGAATAACTGTAATCATCTCCATACCATTTTTCATCAGAACAGCCACCTTTTGCCCTCGCTCCACTCCAACATACGTGAGGTGTTCACAAACAGATACTACTTTTTCATGTAGCTCCATAAAAGTAACTTTCTCTTCCTCTATTTCAATTGCAGTGCGATCTGGTGTTAAAAATGCACGTTGCATTAACCAATTTGGCATCGTCTCCATCATTCATTCTCCTTTCATGAAAGAAAGAGACTTGATATGATATCAAGTCTCTTAGTTGTTTTGTTTCCGGTTTGACCTTATCCAGCTACAGCGGCTAGAACAGTCGGTCGTTTCACGCCTTCCTACGAGGCAAAAAGCGCCTCTACGTCAGGAGTTCCAACGCCCTCTTGTTCTAAGCGAGCCGCTTCCGCTTTCATCACGGGAAACGAGGGAATTGACCGAAGTCCGGACTGCGTTTTTCTTTGAATGCGTCGCGACCTTCTTTTGCTTCGTCAGTTGTGTAGTACAATAACGTTGCATCTCCAGCTAGTTGTTGAATACCAGCTAGACCGTCTGTGTCTGCGTTGAATGCAGCTTTTAGGAAACGAAGTGCCATTGGGCTGTTTGCTAAAATTTCTTGTGCCCATTGTACTGTTTCTGCTTCAAGCTCTTCTAATGGTACTACTGTATTTACTAAGCCCATATCAAGCGCTTCTTGTGCGTTGTATTGACGGCATAGGTACCAAATTTCGCGAGCTTTCTTGTGGCCTACCATACGAGCTAAGTAACCAGCTCCGTATCCACCGTCAAAGCTTCCTACTTTAGGACCTGTTTGTCCGAATACAGCGTTGTCTGCAGCGATTGTTAAGTCACATACGATATGAAGTACGTGTCCACCGCCGATTGCATAACCTGCTACCATTGCGATAACTGGTTTAGGAATTGCGCGAATTAGACGTTGTAAGTCTAATACGTTTAGACGTGGGATTTGGTCGTCACCTACATATCCACCATGACCGCGAACTTTTTGGTCGCCGCCAGAACAGAATGCACGTCCACCTTCTCCTGTTAAAATGATAACGCCAACATTTGCATCATCACGAGCGTGTGCAAATGCATTGATTAACTCCATTACCGTTTTTGGACGGAATGCGTTATGTACTTCAGGGCGGTTAATCGAAATCTTTGCGATACCATTGTATGTTGAATAAATAATATCTTCGTAATTGCCTTCTGTTACCCATTCAATAGCCATTACAACTACCTCCTTGTATATTTCTGATCTCCTCTATAAGTGTGACTTCCTTCTTACTGAAAAAAGCATCACTGCATAGTTTTTAGAAATCCCTTTACTATTGTATCAAACTTTTCCGGTTGTTCCACATGAATTGCATGGCCAGCACCATCAATTTTGACAATTTTCGCATCAGAAACGTATTTTTCGATGTTTTTTAATATGCGAAAGAACTTTTCATCATATTCTCCGTTCATTAAAAGAACAGGCATTTTCAAGTTGTGTAGCTCATCCCACCATGAAGGCTGAGCCCCTGTTCCCATGCCGCGCAAGCTATTTGCAAGTCCTTTTGGATTGTTAGCAAGCCGTTCTTTTCGCACCGCTTCTTGTACGTTTTCTGCTAAACGTTTTTGCGTTTCAAAAAGCGGAATATTTTCCCACATAGAAACAAAACTTTGAACGCCTTCTCGCTCAATTTTATTAGCAAGTCGATCATCTTTTTCACGACGTTCTTTTCTATCCTCTTCGTTTTCGAGCCCAGCTGTACAATTTTCTAATAAAAGAGAGTGTACATAATCTGGATATAGACATGCCATCGTAATCGCTAATCTACCGCCCATTGAATAGCCAAGTATATGTGCTTTTTCAATCTGAAGGTAATCTAATAGTTCTTTCATTTGCAATGCCACATTTCGGATATCATAATGCGCAACATCTTCAGGACTCTCGGTCTTTCCGTGTCCAACAAGATCTACTACAATAACTTGAAACTGCTCGCTCCATGAAGGGATAAAAGAACGCCACGTTTCCATGCTTCCCGTAAAACCATGAAGAAGTAGAAGTGGTTCCCCGCTTCCAACTACTTCATATTCATACGATACACCTTGCAGTGTTACGTTCATTTTGATTCACCTTGCAACGATGTAGTAATTACGTCTTGTGTTTTTGCCCATAACGTACGGTGCAATGTTAAGTTTTCATCACGGTTCGTACAAATTTCCACAACGTGTAAACCTTTTGTCGTTGCTCCCTTTTGTACTTCTTCACGGAATTGCTCCCAACCATTTACACGGCTAAATGAACCACCGTACATTTTGACAACGTGCTCATAATCAAGTCCAATTGGTGTTCCAAATAATGATTCAAAATGTTCCTTTTTCTCATATTGTGGTAAGAATGAGAAAATACCCCCGCCATCATTATTTACAACGACAATTGTTATGTTTAATTCATGTAATTTCGCTGCTAATAGCCCATTTAAATCGTGATAAAATGATAAATCACCAATCACTAATACAAGTGGATCGCAAATAATGCTCGCTCCTAAAGCTGTCGAAATGATTCCATCAATACCATTTACGCCACGGTTTGCCATCACATGGATGTTTTTATCCGATGTGAAGAAGAATGAGTCTGTATCACGAATTGGCATACTATTGCTCGCAAATAACGTTGCGTCTTCTGGTAATACGTGCACAATATCTGTAATAACCTTTCCTTCAAATGCAGTTTCATATGTTTCCATTTCACGAAGCGTTTCCTTCGTTTTTTCGTTTATATGTTGCCACATTACGAACCAATCATTCTTCTTCATAACTGGCATTTTTTCTATTACTGCCTTGCAGAATTCAATGTCACTTGCTTGCACAACTTCTGTCGCAACAAGAGCTGGATCTCTCCATTGTCCTGATTCATCGACAACGATATGAACTGCTTTCGTTTGTTTTTTTATGAACTGCGTTAATGATTTAGAAATAGGCATACCACCAAAGCGAATTAACACGTCCGGTTTCCATTTTTCTTTTAACTGCTCATTTCGTAAAAATGTATCATAACAGTCAATTACCATCGTTTTATCGTGGTGTCCGCTACGAATATTAGAAAGTGGGTCTGCTAATATAGGATAGCCAGTTTTTTCAGCTAGTTGCGTTGCAAACATTGCAATTTCTGAATGACTATCATCTCCACAAATAATAAGCCCCTTTTCCATATGTGAAAGGCGCCCTACAAGAGAATCTACATATTCACTCGGCATCGTCACGTTTCCTTGCTGAACTACTCCTGTATATTCACTACGTCCTTTATCCCATAAGCTTCCTAGTGAGAAATCAGGGATAAGTGGCTCGCGAACTGGAAAATTAAGATGAACAGGACCCTGCGGCGCTAAACAAGCATTTGCTACTATGCGCTGCGTCGTCATACGAGCGTAATGATACATCGCTTCACTCGCTTCTGGCAGTGCCATCTCTGTAAATTGTTTCACAAAAGTACCGTATAAATTAAATTGATTCATTGCTTGTGGTGCACCCACATCTCTTAATTCATGCGGTCTATCCGCTGTTAAGACGATAAGCGGGACCCTTGAATGAAAAGCTTCACATACAGCTGGATAGTAATTAGCTGCTGCTGTTCCTGACGTACATAATAATGCTACTGGGCGTTTTTTCGCTTTCGCAATACCGAGCGCGAAAAATCCAGCTGATCTTTCATCTACATGTAAATATGTGTTCATTCCTTCGTGTTGTTCCATTAGTAAAGCAATCGGCGTTGACCGTGAGCCTGGACTAATGACAACATCACATACATCTAGACGCGTCAGTTCATCCACGAACGCGCCTAAATAATATGATAATGCTTCTATATGATTGTTCATTTCATTAATTCCTCCAAAGCACCAAGCATCGGTCTAAACTTCAAACTTGTTTCTTCATATTCAAGCTGCGGGATTGAATCAATTACAATACCACAACCGGCAAATAAGGATGCTTTCTCGCCGTTTAATAATCCGCAGCGCAGCGCAACCGCAAATTCACCATTTCCTTCATCATCTATCCAGCCAATCGGTGCACCATACAACCCTCTGTCTAACAATTCAACATCACGGATCAGTTTCATCGCTTCCAAACGAGGTGTCCCGCCAAGAGCTGGTGTTGGATGTAATTCTTCTACCATTGTTAAAAGACTCGCATCGCCTTTTGCTTCTACAGGCGTATATAAGTGAATTAAGTTTTTCGTTGTTAATAAACCTGGGCTTTCCGGAATATTAACGTATTCGCAATGTTCATTTAGTACCGAGCGGATCATGTTAACAACATAACCATGTTCAGCTAAATTCTTTTCATCATGAAGAAGCGCATTACTATTTCGTTCACTTTCTTCTATAGAATGACCATGACCGATTGAACCAGCAAGACACATCGATGTAAATTTCTCATCTTCTTTGCGAATTAATCTCTCAGGCGTCGCTCCTAAGAAGCATGCTCCTTTATAATCAAAAGAAAATACGTAACAATCCGGTTGACCAATGCGAAGTGCTTCTAAAACAAGAGCAGAATCAATCGAATGGTTTATCTCTACTTTTAGTTCCCTCGCCAATACAACCTTCTGCACGTTACCCTGCTTCATCTCATCTTGTACTTTTTCAATTGCTTTCATCCAGCCTTTCGGATCCACTTCTACTTTAGAAATAACAGTTAATTTCGATCCGTTTAGCGCACATTTACTCTCCTCAAAAATTTTCTCTTCTAAAGAAATTATTTCATTATAAAGAGTTTCTGCACAATCTGTTGCTGCAACAAATGTATTCATCGTTAACCATGCTTTTTCATTTTTTACAGTTAATAAAAATGCTGGTAGTGAAAATGTCGTATCTTTAAACTCTTTCCATAGGTCCGTTTTCTCTTTTTCTGGATCAAAGGAAAAACCACCAAATAAAAGCGGACCCGTTCCAAATTCATATTCATCTCTTTGGACAAATGCATTCTCTTTTACTTTCTCCCACTCGTCACGAGCGGTTTGAAAGCGCTTATGAGAAGAATTTGCTATAGTGAAAACAGAGCCAATTCCTGCAAATATTACATGCTGAGCCGGGTCTGCAAAATAACATCTATTTTCGAATGAAATCCTTTTTCCTGCTGCATAGAACAGAAGCGGATCCACCCAGTCTATTTGTTTTACAAAACTAACCAATGTTTTTTCGTTAGTTGCACGCTTGATAGCTGCAATAAGAACTTCTTGCAAGCCTTTTTGTTTCGTTTGAATCACAATTGTCTCCCCCCCTATGGGCGAAAAATAGTCATAATTACGCTTGATTTTAAGATACACCTCAAACGAAAGGCCTGTCAACGTTTAGCATTTCTGAGAAATTCACCTTCTCTTCCTAGAAAATAAACGTTGACACTAAATGATGCTTTTTCTACACTTAGTTGTGTACAATATGTGACCAAAGGAGGATTCAACATGGAAATGAACGTCAAAACGAATTCCTCTCCTACGGCGCCAAAGCCAAGTAAGCAAACAGGCTGGCGCATCTGGTGGAGTTTACTACGTCCCCATACATTAACAGCCGCTTTCGTACCTGTTTTCATCGGAACAGCATATTCGATGCAGGTCGGAGGTATAAATCAAATACATCTTCCTCTTTTCCTTATGATGCTTCTTGCTTGTCTTCTCATTCAAGCAGCAACAAACATGTTTAATGAATACTTTGATTATAAAAGAGGACTCGATCACGAAGGTTCAGTTGGTATCGGCGGCGCTATCGTTCGCGATGGCATTCAGCCAAAAACAGTGCTTAACTTAGCATTTGGATTTTTCGGCATCGCAATACTATTAGGTGTTTATATTTGTATGAATTCTAGCTGGTGGCTTGCTGCAATCGGTCTTGTTTGTATGGCCGTTGCTTACCTTTATACAGGTGGCCCACTTCCAATTGCATATACACCATTTGGAGAGTTGACAGCCGGATTATTTATGGGTGTCATTATTATTGGGATTTCATTCTTTATTCAAACTGGAACTGTAACATCAGAAGTCATTTTACTATCTATTCCAAGCTCCATTTTAATTGGCGCCATTTTACTAGCTAATAATATTCGCGACTTGGATGGCGATAAAGAAAACGGTCGTAAAACGTTAGCAATTCTCGTTGGACGTGAAAGAGCTGTTGGTGTACTTGCTTCGATGTTCATCGTTTCCTACATTTGGACAATTGCTTTAATTATCGTGGGCATCGTATCACCATGGATGCTTATCGTATTTTTAAGTGCGACGAAAGCATTTAAAGCGACGAAAGGCTTTATCGGCAAAAGCATTCCAATGGAAATGGTACCTGCGATGATTGCAACAGCAAAAACAAATACAATCTTCGGTTTCCTAATGGGAATCGGATTATTACTTGGATACTTTCTATAAAAGGAGCTGCTTATGTGGCTCCTTTTTCATATCTGAAATTCATCTCATAATTCCTACTCTCAACGCTCATACTATGTAAAGAAACTGAATTGTAGGAAGGTGGACGACTATGTTAACTCCACAACAAGTAGGTCAATTTAAATCCATTTTAGAAAAACAAAAACAAGAACTGGAACAAACGATACAAACTCATGAAAATACAGATCGTGCTACTGAACGCGATTCAGTAGGAGAACTGTCTAGCTATGACAACCATCCAGGTGATATGGCTACAGAGCTATATGAACGGGAAAAAGACTTCGGGCTTATTGAACTTTGGCATAAACAGCTTGAGGAGACGAAACATGCCCTACAAAAAATAGAAGCGGGTACGTACGGCATTTGTGAAGTGTCTGGCGAAGAAATTCCATTTGAAAGATTGGAAGCAATGCCGACTGCTACAACATGCATACAGCACGCGACAAATAAGTTAAATATGAATACACGGCCAGTTGAAGAAGAAGTGTTGTCTCCTTCTTTCCACAAGCATGATGAGGACCATTCTGTTGAGTACGATGCGGAAGATGCGTGGCAAGATGTCGCAAATTACGGAACATCTGAAACGCCGTCTGATTTAGAAAGACAAGATTCAAAAAACTATAATGGCATGTATGTAAATAGTGAAGAAAACGTAGGCTACGTGGAGGATTTTGAAAACTTTATCGGTACGGATATGTACGGGAAAAACCCACAAGTTTTCGCTACAGAAGAGCATGAAGAATATGAACAAATGCTTGATGATTTTGAAGAACGTACCTTCAAAGGTGAATTATCTTCAAATGAATCTAGTTCCAAAGAATAAAAAAAAGCATTCCGAAAATCGGAATGCTTTTTATCGCTAGCTAATTAGTTTTTTGTAACGTTAGCTGCTTGTGGTCCGCGGTTTCCTTCAACGATTTCGAAAGAAACTTCTTGACCTTCTTCTAAAGTTTTGAAGCCGTCGCCTTGGATAGCTGAGAAATGTACGAATACGTCTTCTCCGCCTTCAACTTCGATGAAGCCAAAACCTTTTTCGCCGTTAAACCATTTAACTTTACCTGTTTGCATGTCATGTACCTCCTAAATAAAAATGAAACTATGAATCCACATGAAAAGGTGGATATAAAGGACATGAATGTATAACAAGCTTACAGCCTTTAATACAACGTGCTTTATTTCCGTACCACATTATGTAGCTCAATAGTGCTTTCACTATATCATGCTATATCGAAAACGTCAAATGAGAACACTTTCATTCCATCATTTTTTATAATCCTAGTATAACCTTAAATTTTCATTCTATTTTTATTCAAAAATTAACAAAAATACAGTACTCTAATTCTTTTAACTTCTGTACAATATAATTACTACATATTTATGAGGTGAAAAAATGCAAGCACATGAAATCGAGTATAAGTTATATGGCGATGATATGCAGTTTGTTGAAATTGAATTAGATCCAAAAGAAAGCGTTATCGCAGAAGCTGGCGCAATGATGATGATGGAAGATTACATTGAAATGGAAACAATCTTTGGTGACGGTTCTGGCCCATCTAACGGTTTATTCGGCAAATTAATGGGCGCTGGTAAACGTCTCGTTACAGGCGAAAGTATGTTTATGACTGTATTTACAAATACAGGTCACGGCAAACGCCACGTCTCATTTGCTGCTCCTTATCCTGGTAAAATTATTCCTGTAGATTTAACAGAATATCAAGGAAAAGTAGTTTGTCAAAAAGATGCCTTTCTTTGTGCCGCAAAAGGTGTTTCTATCGGAATTGAATTTACGAAAAAAATAGGAACTGGTTTCTTCGGTGGTGAAGGGTTTATCATGCAGAAACTTGAAGGTGACGGCCTTGCTTTCATGCACGCAGGTGGAACTGTATATAAACGTGAATTAAAACCTGGTGAGAAACTTCGCATTGATACAGGTTGTCTCGTTGCCATGACAAAAGATATTAACTATGATATCGAGTTCGTTGGAAAAGTAAAAACAGCTCTATTTGGCGGTGAGGGTTTATTCTTCGCAACATTAGAAGGTCCTGGAACAGTTTGGATTCAGTCCTTAACACTTAGCCGATTAGCAGCACGCCTTACAAGCCCAGCAGCGCAAAGTACTGGTGAAGGTAGTGTATTAGGTGGCCTTGGTCGTTTATTGGATGGGAAAGAGTAAAAAGGGCCCTTATGCAGGCTTGTCCATCGACTAATATAATACTAAAATTAAACACCCTTGCTTGCAGTAATGCAGTGAAAGGGTGTTTTAATTTACGTCTACAAACGAGAAAAAGCAGATGAAATAAAGTAATAAGGTTTACTTCAGTAAAATAAGGTATATTATATTTGTTGAATAGATTCTCTTTCAAGACAAGAAAAGTAGGTGAACAAAGTGGGAAAATATCAATTGGATTCCAAAAGTCAGGTAGCTGTGGCAAAGTTTCATGAAAAACAGAAGCCTGCCAAATTTGATAAAAAGCAGCAACTTGAACAATTACGTGCGGAGTATTTGAAAAAAAAGCAAAAACAAACAGATAAATAATATGTTTCGTTTCCCGAAATTTTCGGTATATAGTGCGAACAAACACAAGTAAATAGGTAATCATCGTTCAAATATATACAGGCTATTTTTTCAAACCTCTTACAAGCCCAGCATTATAAAGTACTGGTGAAAGTAGTATATTAGGTGGCCTTGTTCACCTTTTAGATGGAAAAGAGTAAAAAATGCCTCCAATGCAAAAAAACATCGGAGGCATTTCTCTAAAGTTTATGACTATGGCACTTTATTTTTACTGCGGAGGGCTATACATACCATTTCGAATCATATAATACTCCATCGCTTCATTAAGCCATGTCTCTTCTTCTTCCGTGTAAGGAGATGGCATCATATTATTATATTGTTCTTCTACATTCTCTAATTTACCTAAAGAATACATTGTCTCTTCACCAACATACTTAAGAGTCGCCTTCATATGTTCATCAACCAATTTTTGCACTTCTGAATCCTCAATTTGTCTTCCAAATAACCTTTTCACTTCTTTTGCTAAACGCACAAACTCTTTATCAAGTGCTATGCCCTCTTCTTCCGACTTATTATATAATCCATCAGCCAAGTCTTTTGATACATATCCTTCAAGCCATAAACGTTGTTCGTTTTCTTTTTGAATGCTGTTAATTAGACTCATTAATATGTCACTATCCAACTCTTCATCTTCCTCAAGACATACCATTGTTCGTTCAAGCGCCTTTATCGAAACTTCAATGTGTCTTCTCTTTTCTTCAAAGGCTTTTCTTTGTTGTTCCAACGTTTCTTTTAAATTTACATTCAAACTTGGCATTTTCAGCATAACGCGTATTTCTTCTAAACTATATCCTAATACTTTAAGACTCACTATTTTCTGTAGTTCTAATATATCTTTTCCTTTGTACACACGGTGACCAGAGCTAACATTCTTTCCAGGTTTAAGTAGTCCAATTTCATCGTAATATTGTAGTGTCCGTATTGATGTGCCTGTCCTCTTTGCAAACTCACCAATTGAACAGCCTTCCCTTTTGCTCATCTTACACTCCTCCTAACAATATGTTTACAAAAATCATACTCCCTCACGTAACTGTAGGTTCAAGTCTTTTTTCCAAAAGCATGAATCAAGTTCCTCACCGCATATATTAAACTATACCTTTTCTTAAGGAGGGCTTCCTTAATGCGTACTCCTTTATCCTTTGATAAAGACACTGCCATACTGTTAGCTTCTTGTTGTGAGTTAACGTATGAACAATATAAACAAAATGGTATTTTCGAAATACCAGATGGTTTTCAATATGTACAAGGGTTTCAAGGAAAAGCCATTCAAACAACAGAATGGTTCGGGTTTATATTAGAATCTGAGGATACAATTATCGTTGCCTTCAGGGGCACTCAAACAGACCCTGATTGGATTATTGACTCTCTCGTCAATCAAAAACCTTATCCTTATGCTTTAAATAGCGGAAATGTCCATAACGGCTTTCTCTCTATTTATGAGTCTTGTCGTGATTCTATTATGGATATGCTCGTATCATTGCCAGCACATAAAAAACTGCTAGCTACTGGGCATAGTCTAGGTGGTGCGCTTGCCACATTACACATATTAGATGCACGTATAAATACTGCCTTCGCACAGTATGGACTTTATACATTCGCTTCTCCAAAAGTAGGAGATATCGCTTTTCGAAATTATTATAAACTACAAGTAGCTAGTAGCTTTCGTTTCGTCAACTTGTTCGATGTCGTTCCACTTCTCCCTCCCCGAAACATAAATTTTAATGATCATGATTGGGAGTATGCACACGTCCATCACAATATGACATTTACAAAAAATACAAAATCCATTACAAATAATCATTCCATTACAACATACAAAACATGTCTGACTTCTCATTTTTAACCAGTAAACAATTGGAAATAAAATATTCGTATACTATAATACTCTATGAAGTTATTTTTGGATGAGGGGACCTTACATGTTAAAATTTATCTTCACACTTTTTCTTATTGTAATTTTTACGGTCACAGGTTTCTTTACATTTTCATACTTTGCGACAGGAGAGTATGATGGGGCAGGTATCATATATACCACTGTTCCATTTCTTTCTTAAGCAAAATAAATAAAACGAGCTTAATTTTATTAAGCCCGTTTTATTTATTAATATCCATTTTTGTTGGTAAATCGATAATATATCTCCCAATATAGCAACTTCTTTAAAACTGTTTAACTGCATTACCAATACCCCAAATTTCATTGCTGTACTGCAAAATCGTTCGATCACTCGCAAAATGACCAGACTGTGCAATATTTAAAATCGACATTTCTAGCCACTTTGTTCGGTTCTCATAAGCTCTACCGACAGCTTCTTGTCTTTCAGCATATGGGCCAAAATCTCGCAGAACGAAATATTCATCATTTTGAATAACAAGAGAATCGTAAATCGCTTCAAATTCAGCTCCCGATTGTGCAAAGAAACCATTTGTTAATTGATCAACTACTTTTTTAATGTGCCTATTGTGGTGATAATAATCACTTGCACGATATCCACCATTTTGATAGTAATGAAGAACCTCTTCCGCTGTTAAGCCGAAAATGAAACAGTTATCATCACCGACCCGGTCTTTTATTTCAATGTTAGCTCCGTCTAGCGTTCCGATTGTAATTGCACCATTCATCATAAATTTCATATTACCTGTTCCCGATGCTTCTTTACTCGCCGTTGAAATTTGTTCACTTACATCCGCTGCCGGGAATATATCTTCCGCTAAAGAAACTCGGTAGTTTTCTAGAAAGATAACTTTCATATATTGACTGACGTACGGGTCATTATTTACTTTTCTTGCGAGTTCATTTATTAATTTAATAATTTTTTTCGCGTAATAATAGCCAGGTGATGCTTTCGCTCCAAAAATAAAAGTACGCGGATAAAATGTAAAACTAGCATCCTCTTTCAAACGGTTATACAAATATAAAATATGAAGAACATTTAATAATTGTCGTTTGTAAGCATGTAATCTTTTCACTTGCACATCAAAAATAGAATTTGGATCAATCGTAATCCCCATTGTATTATGAATGCGCTCCGCTAAAATCTCTTTACGCTCTTGTTTTACCTCTGCAAATTTCTCTTGGAAACTAGCATCATATTGAACTGTTTGCAACGATTGAAGCTTAATCGGTTCTTTCTTCCACTCTGTTCCAATCGCCTCTGAAATGAGATTTGTTAACTGTGGATTTGCTTTCATAAGCCAGCGCCTATGAGCAATTCCATTCGTCTTATTATTAAACTTATCTGGATAAAATTCATAAAACAATCGCATTTCCCGCTGCTTTAATATTTCCGTATGAATTTTTGCTACACCGTTTACGCTATAGCTACCGACAATTGCTAAATGAGCCATTTTCACAAGATCATGCGCAATAATTGCCATGTCTTCGATGCGATGCCATTCATAAGGATAACGTTCCCAAAGTTCATGACAGAAACGTTCATTAATCTCTTCAATAATCATATAAATTCTCGGTAATAATGGTTTAAAAATGTGAATTGGCCACTTTTCGAGCGCTTCTGATAACGTCGTATGATTCGTATAAGAAATCGTCTGCGTCGTTATGTGCCAAGCTTCTTCCCATGTTAACTTTTCTTCGTCTAGTAAAATACGCATCAGTTCTGGAATTGCTAAAACCGGATGTGTATCGTTAATGTGAATCGCAATTTTTTCATGTAGTTGACGAAGGTGACCATATCTTTCTCTATGCATTCGAACGATATTTTGTAAACTTGCTGATACGAGGAAATACTGTTGTTTTAAACGAAGTATTTTCCCCTCATCATGCGTATCATCTGGATATAAAAACTCCGATACAGCCTCTGTTTCGCGCTTATATTTCAAAATATCTTTGCAGTTTTGCGGGAAAGGAACTGGTTCAGCATTCCAAAGTCTAAGTGTGTTTACAGTACTCGCCTCATAGCCTACTACCGGCACATCATATGGCACTGCCATAATGACTTCTGCATTTGTATGCCTAAACTCTAAACGCCCGTCAATTTCTAGCGGTTCAACACTGCCGAAATAACTTACTTCCACAGCTTGATCATGCCTTCTTACTTCCCATACATTTTCATGAAGAAGCCACTGTTCTGGAAATTCAACTTGATAACCATCAACAATTTTCTGATCAAACAAACCATGTTTATAACGAATTCCACAGCCGTGTCCTGGCAAGTTTAAAGATGCAAGTGAATCGAGAAAACAGGCTGCTAAGCGTCCAAGCCCACCATTACCAAGGCCTGCATCTGCTTCCACTTCTTCTAACTCTTGCAACGAAATCCCTAGTTCAGATAAACCCTGCTCGCATACATCTCTAATACCTAAATTCAAGATGTTACTTCCAAGCAAACGTCCAAGCAAAAACTCAATAGACAAGTAATACATTTGCTTTTGCTCTCCGGATCGATAACTCTCGTTCGTTGCAATCCATTGACTATTCATATACTCACGTACCATATGGCCGAGCGTATTATATTGATCACGAGTTGTAGAATCTTTGAAACTTTTCCCATACATCGTCTCTAACTTTTCTAGAAAAGTTGATTTAAAACTTTCAACATGAGTAAACATTTTTTCACCACCTACATGTTATTCCATGAGACTTTTATACAATTCCTTATAAGCAAGAGCCGATTGCTCCCAGCTATAATCTTCAGTCATCGCTTGTTTTACAAGCTGCTCCCACACTGGTTTATCGTGATAGAATTCAATTGCACGATGAATCGTATGCAGCATGTCATGTGCATTAAAATTCGTGAAACTGAAACCATTTCCTTCTCCAGTTTCTTCATCATAAGAATGTACTGTATCGTTTAATCCACCTGTTTCTCTTACAATTGGAATCGTACCGTATGCTAATGCGATAAGTTGTCCAAGTCCACACGGTTCAAACAGCGATGGCATTAAAAACAAATCGCTTCCCGCATACACTTGGTGAGCTAATTCTTCATTAAATCCGATATAAACTTTTACCTTCTCCGGATACTCATATGCCATCCACTCAAAGAATTGCTCATATTCCGAATCACCTGAACCTAAAATAATACATTGTACATCTTCTTCCATTATTTCGCGGAATACAGTGCGTACTAAATCAAGACCTTTTTGCTTCGTTAATCTCGTTACCATTGAAATAATTGGTGTATCCTCTTTTTCTGGCAAACCAAAATAACGCTGCAAAGCGCGTTTATTTTCACTCTTTTCATATAATGACTCTGCATCATACTGAGCCTTAATATACGAATCCGTTTCTGGATTATATACGCTCGTATCAATACCATTTACAATGCCGCTAAGCTTATCATTATATTTTCGCAGTAATCCATCTAGCTTCTCACCGAAAAATTCATATTGAATTTCTTCTTTATACGTCGGGCTCACCGCTGTAATTTGATCCGAAGCGATAATACCGCCTTTCATAAAGTTTATGTTTCCATAAAACTCTAGCTGCTCACTATGAAAATATTCATCACCAAGCTCTAACAAGTCGTACATCACTTCAGGAGGAAATACACCTTGGAACTGCAAGTTATGAATCGTATATACCGTTTTAATACGCTCATATAACGGGTTATCTTGATACTTTTCACGAAGTAAGAAATTAACCATAGCCGTATGCCAATCGTGGCTATGAAGAACATCCACTTCAAAGTCAAGGTGCGGAATACACTCTAACACTGCTTTTGAGAAATAAGAAAAACGCTCCCCGTCATCATAATGACCATACAGAGAATCTCTCTTAAAATAATATTCATTATCTATTAAGTAATACGTAATTCCGTCTTGCTCACCTTTTAAAATTCCACAATATTGATTCCTCCACCCGAGCGGGACGTTAATTACTTTATGTAACGTACATCCATCTCTTAACTTTTGTGGAATGAGGCTATAATTCGGAAGTATAATACGAACGTCCACTCCTAATTTTTTCAGCTCTTTTGGGAGCGCACCTGCTACATCAGCTAATCCTCCCGATTTCACAAACGGTACACATTCTGATACTGCAAATAAAATATTCACTTGTTGTCCCACTGCGCGAAAAGTTTTTATTACTCCTCTTGCAGCTTCCTCCCTTCGAGTTTTCATTTAAATTAAAACTTTAATCAGTGGGGGAAAAAGCCCCCACTGATTCTTTAGGAATAACTATTAATCGTACTGTTTTGTACGCTTCCTTTTTCTACAACATACGGCTCATCGATGTTTCCTTTTAATACGACACCGTCGCCAATTTTCACGTCTTTATCAATAATAACACCGTCTATTATACAGTTATCTCCAATTTGGCTCTTTTGCATAATAATACTGTTACGAATAATTGATCCTTTTCCAATTTTAACTGAACGGGAAATAACACTGTTTTCTACCTCCCCCTCAATAATACTGCCATTTGCAATCATTGTATTTTTCACGACTGCACCCTTTAAATAACGAGTTGGTGGCTCATCTTTTACTTTCGTAAAGATCGGCGCTTCTTTCTTAAATAATTGCTTCCAAATAGCAGGTTGCAAAATTTCTAGGCTATGCTTATAGTAACTTTCGATCGAGTCAATAATTGCTACATATCCAGTATGCTCATATGTAGCAATA
Source organism: Bacillus sp. ME78 (assembly GCF_903970865.1). Classification (NCBI taxonomy): domain Bacteria; kingdom Bacillati; phylum Bacillota; class Bacilli; order Caryophanales; family Bacillaceae; genus Bacillus; species Bacillus sp. ME78. The sequence goes on along the minus strand of NZ_CAJCKK010000012.1, from coordinate 11,623 downwards.
TGTAATGATTTCCCGCGTTTTTCTCTCACTACATCAAATAAACTGTATTGCTCCACATCTTTATATGACTCAAATAAGTCTAACAATAATTGTTTCTTTAACACGTATGTTTGAAGCGAAACCCCTTCATGGCAAACTTCTGTAATATCAGCTGCCGTATGTATATGTCGCTCTAACACCGCTTGAAAATTTAATGCTGTTACGAGATGGCTATTCGTAATAACAACGTACTCTTCTCTGCTTCTTAGAAAATAATCAATATGTCTTCTAAAGTGTGCAAAAGACCCAAATTCATCTTGGTCACATTGGCAGTTTGGCGGGAATAAAAATAGTCCGTCTCGTTTTCTATCTAAATCCCACTGTTTTCCTGAACCAACATGGTCCATTAACGAACGATTTTTATGGCTTGTAAAAACTGCTACACTATGAATACTAGAATTCACCATATTTGAAAGCATGAAATCAATGAGTCGATAACGGCCCCCAAACGGTAACGCCGCTAGTGAACGATGCCCTGTTACTTTCTTTAAGGAAGGAAAACTTCCCGTTGCATTAATAATTCCTAACATTTTTTCTCCCATTCATTTCATCCCCCTTTTCTATTTCCCTTCAGCAATTAATACTACATCGTCAACATTCTTTTCTGGACGAATGATTGTTCCATCTTCGATAACCATTTCTGATCCAACAATCGCTCTTTCAATCACAACATTTTTACCAATCTTAGCCCCTGGCATAACGACAGAATCAATCACCATACTTCCTTCTTCCACCGTCACTCCTTGGAATAACACAGAATGCTTCACGTCCCCTTCAATGACGCACCCTTCGTTAATAAGCGATTCTTCTACTTTCGCCTTTTCAGCAATATATTGAGGCGGTTCGTTTGGATTGACAGAGTAAATACGCCAATTACGATCGTTTAAATTCAGTGATGTTTCATCGCGAAGCAAATCCATATTCGCTTCCCATAAGCTCTTCACCGTTCCAACATCTTTCCAATATCCTTCAAACGGATACGCCATTAACTTCTTCCCTTCATCCAATAAAAGCGGAAGTACATCTTTTCCAAAATCGTTACTAGATTCAGGGTTTCTCGCATCCATCTCTAAATACTCTTTCAAAATTGACCAATTAAAAATATAGATTCCCATTGATGCAAGATTACTTCTTGGAAATTGTGGTTTCTCTTCAAACTCAACAATCTCCATTTCTTCATTTGTATTCATAATGCCAAAGCGACTCGCTTCATCCCAAGGTACTTCAATAACAGAAATGGATACGTCTGATTCTTTCTCAATATGGTAATCTAGCATCTTACTGTAATCCATTTTATAAATATGGTCACCTGATAAAATAAGAACATACTCCGGTTCATACTGACTTAAATAGTTTAAATTTTGATAAATGGCACTTGCCGTACCTGTATACCACTTAACCCCTGAAGACTCCGCATAAGGAGGTAATACTGTGACCCCACCGTTTACTCGGTCTAAATCCCACGCATTTCCGATTCCGATATAATTATGAAGTTCAAGTGGTTGATATTGTGTTAAAATCCCAACCGTTTCAATACCAGAATTCGCACAGTTACTTAGCGTAAAATCAATAATGCGATATTTACCACCAAATGGAACAGCTGGCTTGGCTAAATTTTTTGTTAATGCACTTAAACGACTACCTTTTCCCCCTGCTAGTAACATTGCTACGCACTTTTGTTTTTGAGCCATCTTGTTTTTTGCTCCCCTTTCTCGTCTTCACTGGTCGTAATATGGATACGCCGAATGGTGGAATTGTAATCTCTACATGTGCCGCTTGATTATGGTACGGTTCTAGAATTGTCTTAAGACGTTTCTTATTCACTTGCCCCGAACCGCCATATTGCTGTGCATCACTGTTTAAAATCTCGTTATAATACTCGAAATCTGGTACACCTACTTTATAGTTTTCATATGTAGCTTTCGTAAAATTACATACGACAACTAACGCATCTTCTTGTTTATCCCCTTGGCGGATAAAAGAGAAAATACTTTGCTCATTATTATTAGCATCAATCCACTGAAAACCTTCAGGTGAATGGTCAAGCTGCCAAAGTGGTTTTGAGCGCTTATACAATGCTATGAGCTCATTAAAGTAATCATGCATATAACGATGCATTTCAAAATCATGTAAATTCCAATCTAAATCTTCAAGGTCTTTCCACTCATCAAACTGTCCGAATTCTCCTCCCATGAAAAGTAACTTCTTTCCTGGGTGAGTAAAGAAATATCCATATAATAAACGAAGTTGAGCAAACTTATCCCAGTAATCACCTGGCATTTTATTTAATAACGACTTTTTCCCATGAACGACTTCATCATGAGAAAGCGGTAATATGAAGTTTTCAGAGTACGCATATAGTAAAGAAAACGTCATTTTCTCATGAATGTGTTTCCTATATTCAGGCGCACACTCCATATATTTCAGCACGTCATTCATCCAGCCCATGTTCCATTTGTAATTGAATCCAAGCCCACCTTCATACGTTGGAGTTGTTACAAGTGGCCAAGCTGTTGAATCTTCTGCCGTCATAAGAAAATCTTCATCCTCTGCAAACACTGCTTCATTTAACTCTCTTAAAAATGAAACAGCATGCTCATTACTTTGCTCTTGTCCTTCTTTATTCCAGTACAACATGTTCGCAACTGCATCAACTCTGAAACCATCAATATGGAAATATCTCATCCAAAATAACGCATTTGAAATTAAGAAATTACGTACCTCTCTCTTTCCTAAATCAAAATTGACAGTTCCCCATACTGGATTTTCTTGTACATCTTTATCTTTATATTCATAGGTCGGTGTACCATCAAACAAATATAAACCGTGAGCATCTTTACAAAAATGCCCCGGCACCCAATCTAAAATGACACCGATTCCATATTTATGACATTCGTCGACAAAATGCATTAAATCATGCGGCGTACCAAATCTACTCGTCGCTGCATAATATCCCGTTCCTTGGTATCCCCAAGAACGATCATATGGATGCTCAACAAGCGGCATAATTTCAATATGTGTAAATTGATGTTCCACCACATACGGGATGAGCTCTTCAACCATTTCCCTGTAAGAGTACAGCGTTCCATCTTCTTTCTTTTTCCAAGAACCAAAATGTAATTCATAAACTGTCATCGCTTCTTTATAAATCGATTTTTTCTTTTTCTTACGATTCCAGTTTTTATCATTCCATTCATATCCTTTTATATCAAAAACTACAGATGCCGTGTTCGGTCTTACTTCTGCATATACAGCATACGGATCTGCCTTTAAAATGACGTCACCAGCCAACGTTTCAATCGCATATTTATATATTTCTCCTTCTTCAATATGCGGTATAAATAAGGACCAAATGCCTTCTTCTGTCACTTGTAGCATCTTATGTTGCTCATAATCCCACTCATTAAAATCCCCAACAACACTCATTGCTTTCGCATGAGGAGCCCACACTGTAAATCGTACCCCTTGAATCTCATCTTCCGTCACAACATGCGCGCCAAAGATGTTATAACTTTCATAGTACTTTTCTGTATGAAACTCATCTCGTTTCACTTCTTCACAATTTATTACATTCAATATGCTCACCTCACTTAGATGACAGAATTTTTTATACTTTAACTATTTCTGCGAAAAACTGCAATATCCTTGTTAATTTATAAAAAACATTCGTTTTTTTCTTAAAAATGTTAGTTTTTCTTCACATTTCCGTGTAAAATATCGAATTTTGACGAATATTCATTGTAAACGCTTCATTCTACTTCTATATTTCCTCCTATTATTTTTTTCTCAACCTTTATTTTATTAGGTTTATACTATTTTTCATGCTATTTTCCACTCAAAATCAAAACAAAATAATCTGTAATAAAAAAATGTTTCTCAACATTTTTTTGTCATATTTTTATTGAAACGCGAAATTCATAAGCATATACTTGTTCTCAATAAAGAACTCTGATCTTTCGTAACTATAATTCATAGCGGACTACTATGTTTACTTATTTATCCTTGTTGCGAACGGTTGCTATACAAATTTAACTAGGAGGCTTTCTTATGTCATTAAAACAAAAAGTAGGAATGGGAATTATCACCGCTTCACTTGGCTTATCCCTTACATTCGGCGGTGTATTCGCCTATTTCAGTGATTCAGAAACATCAAGTAACTCATTTCAAGCTGGAACACTAGATCTTTCTATTAATCCAAGTGTAATCGTTAATGTGAAAGATTTAAAACCAGGTGATTTTATTGAAAGGAACTTCAAGCTTGAAAATAAAGGTACATTGGATATTGCAAAAGTAGCACTTGAAACATCATATGAAGTTACAGATGCAACGCAAAATAATGTCGGTGAAGATTTAGGTGATCACATTATCGTCAAGTTTCTAGTGAATGATGGACAGCCATCTAATCCAAACGATGATCATGAGATTTTGTGGGAAACAAAACTATCAGAATTAAAAACTATGAAACCTGAAGATGTCGCTACGTCTCTAGAACGTCATAACTTAATAGATGGTATTAAATCTGGTGAAACAGATTACTTACATGTCCTCTTCTCATTTGAAGATAACGACCAAGATCAAAATAGATTTCAAGGTGATTCCCTGCAGCTAAACTGGACATTCCATGCTGAGCAAACAGCAGGTGTGGAGAAATAATTTTTAAAAATATATATTACCGGAGGCCTATAAATGAAAAAGAAAAACCGTTTTGTTACTGGAATTGTAACGGCTGGCGTTCTGTTTTCAACTGCCATTCCGTTCAATGTACTTGCTGAAAGTCCTATTAACCAAATTGAATCTTTAAATGCTCATTCTATATTATCGAAGCTTTCTAAAGAACAACGCCTAGCATTACAAACGGTAGATGCCAACCCTGGTTTTACAATTTCACCAGATATTAATACGAGTAGTTCTGAGCCTGTAAATATCATCGTAGAATTTCAAACTGCTCCAGTAAAGATTAATGAATTAAAACAAAAAGAAAAAGGATTACAGTCTGCTCCTGAAAATACAAAAGCACGTATTGATCAAGAACATGAAGAATTCGAAAAAGGACTAAAACGTCTTTATCAATTCAGCCCATCAGTAAAATCAGGAAACTTCCAGTCTGTACAAATTAAACGTTCTTATAAGCATGCGATAAATGGTGTTGCGATGACATTACCAGCAAATACAGTTGAAGAGTTGTTACGAATTGGTGTTGTAAAACGCATTTGGAAAGATTACGAAGTGAAATTAAATTTACCAAAACAAGCTGAGCAAAAAGCACCTCAAAAACTAACAGACAGCATCCCGCAAATTGGAGTAGATAAGTTACATAATGAGGGCATTACCGGAAAAGGAATTAAAGTTGGTGTATTAGATACAGGTATTGATTACAATCACCCTGACTTAAAAGACGTATATAAAGGCTATCGCGCAAAACCTGGTGAGGACTCTAGCAAAGTAGATCCAAATTCAGTAAAGGGTTGGGACTTTATTAATAATGATGCAGATCCAATGGAAACTACTTATTCAGAATGGCAACAATCTGGTGCTCCTGAATTTGATAACCGTGGTTCTTCCTTCTACACAGCCCACGGCACTCACGTAGCAGGTATCGTTTCTGCTCAAAAGAAGAACCAATCTGATTCAGCAGTAAAAGGTGTTGCACCTGACATTGAACTGTATAACTATCGTGTACTCGGTCCATACGGAAGTGGAGATAGTTCAGGTATTATCGCTGCAATTGATAAATCTATTTCTGACGGTATGAACGTTATTAACTTATCGTTAGGTGATGATAGCAACAATCCTCTTGATCCAACATCTATCGCTGTTAATAACGCGATGCTTTCAGGCGTTGTTACAGTCGTTGCTGCTGGTAACTCTGGACCGAATCCATCAACACTCGGATCACCAGGTGCTTCGCCATTTGCTATTACGGTTGGAGCCAGTGATAGCTCTATTTCCTTACCGAAACTATCAGGTCATGCTGGACAATTACAATTCCCTAACCTAATTTTGTTCGGCAAAAACTTCACTGATAAAATAGAAGATTTCAAGGGACAAACTTTACCTATTGAATCTGTAGGAATCGGTACGCCTGACGAGTTTAGTAAAAAAGATGTGAAAGGAAAAATCGCTCTCGTTGCACGTGGTACAACCTCATTTGATGAAAAAATTGCTAACGCAAAACAAGCAGGTGCAAAGGCCGTTATTATTTATAACAACGTGGATGGAGAAATTCCTTTCTACGTTGGTGAAAGCACAAAATACATTCCAGCATTCCGCCTAACGAAAGAAGACGGTGAAAAACTAAAAGCTCAAATTGAACAAGGTAGCACATCCTTAACTTTCGATGAAATTAATTACATTCAAACAGAAGGCGATCATCTTGCAGACTTTAGCTCACGCGGTCCTGTTACAGCAAATGATGATATTAAGCCTGATATTACAGCGCCTGGTGTCGCTGTCCTTTCAACAGTTCCTGAATATATTAACGACCCGCAAGAGGGTGAAAACTACGCTGTTTCCTATGAGCGTATGCAAGGAACATCTATGGCTTCCCCTCATATTGCTGGCGTTGCTGCTCTAATTTTACAAGAACACCCAGACTACTCTCCGTTCGATGTAAAAGCGTCTCTTATGAACACAGCTGATGATTTAAAAGAAAAATATTCGGTGTATGAAGTTGGAGCTGGGCGAGTAGATGCTTACAACGCCGTTCGTACAGAAACAAGCTTTAAAGTATTAGATACGACACAAACTGTTGTAAATGACGAAGTAATTGAAGTGCCCGAAGAAACTGGATCTATTGCATTCGGTAAGTTTTATCAAAAAGACGGTGAAGCTCTTGAACAAAAACGCAATATAAAAGTAACTAATCATAATAAACAAGAGAAAAAAGAATTTAAAACAGAAATTTCTTATACACCAGCTTCGTCTACTATTAACGATGCTGTCGCAAACGGTGTAAAAATCTCTGCTCCAGAAACAATTACTCTTGATGCTGGCAAAGCAGGTGAAATTGAAGCAAAAATTAATGTTCCAGCCGGTGTAAAACAAGGCCGATATGAAGGATATATTCATATTACGAACACGAAAAATAAAGAAGAAACATATCAAATCCCATTCTCTATTCGTGTATCAGAGCCTGGTATTGAAAATGCAATACTATCAAGAAAAGCAATTTCAACTGATACATCTAAATTTAATCCATACGGTGAATCGTATGTTCACGGGGCATTCCAATTAAACAGCGAACTTGAAACGTTAGATCTTATCGTAAAAGATTCCAAAACAGATAAAGCTCTGGGCTTCATTGGGACATTAAACACAAGTGGACTAAAAACTGATGTGTATTACTACTTAGACTCATTCTTTAATGGAAAAGTGTATCCTTTTACAAATGATCCTGCAAAACCAATTGGTGATGAGAAAATCAACTTACCAGAAGGAGACTACACAATTGAGTTTGTCGGTTATGATAAGGCTGGGAAAGCACGTGTAAAAGGTGATTATGTTGTAATTGATAATACCCCACCAGAAGTGAAACTAACTGGATTAAAACCTGGTATTTACGAGTTAAATGAAGAAAATTATACAGTAGAAGATGGCAAAAAAGCACTATGGATTAAAGGAAATGTATACGATTCAAACGTTGACTACTTAAAAGGAAAAGGATTAAACATTACGCAAGAAGCGAATGGCGTTATGTACTATGACTATTCTCCATACTTGCATAAGTTTTTACCGATTAATGCAAATGGCGACTTTAAAGTTGGCATTACACCTGACTCCTTCAGAACGGAAGGTCCAATGAACACAGGCGTATATATTTTCGATTATGCAACTGCAGGAGCTGACTATCCAAGCGGTGTAAATAACTACTGGTTTATCCCACAAGGTGCTCAATATGCGAAAGCTAGTTACGATAAAAAAGAATTATATAAAAATGACGAGTTCACAGTAACACTAAACGCAAAACACGTAAAACAATTTGTTGCTGGGCAATTTAATGTAAACTTCCTAGAGAAGAACTTCAAATTTGCAAATGCAAAATTTAATCCTTCTTTTGAAAAGGTACTTTCCGAAAAAGGAGTAACCGCAAAAGTAAATGAACCGAAACTAGAGGCAGGTTCGGTTACAGTTGGCGGCACTATCGATGACAAAAACTTTGCTGGATTAGATGGTGATTTCCCGTTCATTGATGTAACTTTCAAAGTAGAAAATGATGAATTTTATGAAGCAAACGCTCAATTAGAGTCACCAATTTTTGTTTACTGGAAACAAGGTGAATCAGAACCAAATAGAATGCGTGTACTTCAAGATCAAACATTCTCAGTTATGTCCTTAAATTCACTAGTAGAAGGAAATATTAAACCTGGTGCATTCTTAAATGAACGTGGATATTTAGATGAAAAGTTTGATTATGCAAAGCTTGGCGTAAAAGTATACGCAACTGATTCTTACCGTCATAAGTTTGAAGGTTCACTAGATAAATATGGGTACTTCAAACTAAATGGACTTCCAGTTAATAAACGCGACTATAACCTATATGTAGAAGTGCCAGGACATTTAACAAGCCGCCTAACAACGAAACTTGGTACTGAAAAAGACGGTAAGCTGCTTGGCCAATATTATTATGCAAGACCTGACGAAAACCTTGCCGGCGATGTAAATGCTGATAAAGTAATCGATATTAAAGATGCTGAAATTATTGCTAGCAACTATGGTAAAAAAGGACTAACTGTAAAAGACGGAGACCTTAATAAAGATGGGATTGTCGACGAAAAAGATATTCGCTTCGTTGAAAAGAACTTCTTGAAAAAAGGGCCAGATGCATCTAAATCACAAACACCTGTAGAAAAATCAAAAAGCGGTACACTGACAGATATTTTAAAGAAATTGGGATTAACGCCTAAAAAATGATAAAGTGAAACTTTAATCAGTGGGGGGTGTTCATCCCCCACTGATTATCAGCCCTCACCAATCGGGCTTTTACGGGCAGTTGATCACCAAACTAACTTCTTTGCTTTCGCTGCATTTTGAGGTGGGGATCTTACTGCCCGTTAATGCGGGATAATAAAGAGCACTCTACGTAAAGTAGAGTGCTCTTTTCTATAAACGACCCTTATCCAGCAAAAGGGGTATATTGGGGATATACAAGGGAAACCGGAAAAGGAATTTATATTAAATTATATAAGTTCAGAGGTAAGAAGCAGTTTCCCACCTCTGAATTATTTAGCAATTATTATAGTACTGGTGCCATTGTTTCTTTTAATACTTTTACAGAATGAGCGAATTTCGCTTTTTCATCTTCATTTAGCTCAAGTTCTACGATTTCACGTACACCTTCGCGGTTAATTACAGCTGGAACACCTACGTAAGCATCTTTCTCTCCGTATTGACCTTCAAGGTATGCAGATACAGTTAATACGCTGTTCTCGTTGTTTAAGATTGCTTTAGTTACACGAAGTAGTGACATACCGATTCCGTAGTAAGTTGCACCTTTACGCTCGATAATATGGTAAGCTGCATCACGTACGTTTTCGAAGATTTTATCTAAATCTTCTTGATTGTACTGTTCGTTGTTAGCTAAGATTGTTTCTAGTTTTTGTACACCGATAGTAGCGTGGCTCCATACTGGAAGTTCAGTGTCACCGTGTTCACCAACGATGTAAGCATGAACGTTACGTGGATCTACATCTAAGTAGTCACCTAACATGTAACGGAAACGAGCAGAGTCTAAAGTAGTACCAGAACCGATTACGCGCTCTTTTGGTAAACCAGATTCTTTCCAAGTTACGTAAGTTAAAATGTCAACTGGGTTAGTTGCGATTAAGAAGATTCCATCGAATCCACTATCCATAATACCGCGAACGATTTGTTTAAAGATCTTTGTATTTTTCTCAACTAAGTCTAAACGAGTTTCACCTGGCTTTTGTGGTAATCCAGCAGTGATAACTACTAAATCTGCATCTTTACAATCTGCATAGCTACCGCTCCAAACTTTTGTTGGTGATGGAGAGAATGGTACCGCATGGCTTAAGTCCATTGCTTCCCCTTCTGCTTTTGCTTCATTAACATCTACTAATACGAACTCTTCAGCTACACCTTGGTTGATCATTGAGTAAGCGTAACTACAACCTACAGCTCCTGTTCCTACTAATACTACACGATTGATACCTTTTTTCATGGTAATTTCCCCTCTCTATTGTTCACATCTATTTTTTATGATTGTTTAAGTAATTAATTAAAATACTAATTTAATGTTGTTTAACTTCTTTACATTCATATTGTAGCACGTATTATTGTGAATTACTTCACAAATTATGACCTATTTGTGAACTTTTTCACATAGAGTGTAAAGTTATTAGAATAGGTGTGGAATCAATTTCAATGGAGGCGTTTTCTTTAGATTGTGAAAGGGATTTTCTTATGTTTTTGTCGGTAAGTGAAATTATATCGGCGATTTTTAGAATATATCGACCGTAACTCCAAATATATCAGCGATTATTGAAATTTATCGATCGTAACTCAAATTATATCAGCGATTTTTGCAATATATCGACTTACCGACAAAACTCGACAATAATGACAACCTAAAAAAGCTGTATTCTATATATTATTTATTTTCCACAGTAGCTCCCGGATGTATTTTCATCGGTTTCTCCAAGTATAGGAGGCTACAGTCATACTTCCTTCATATCCATACAGGTCCAAATAAATAACATGATTGTATTTACGGCTCTCTATGTACCTAACTGCAACAGCGAATACTTCATATTTCTTCTATTGCATAAAAAAAACAGACTATCCAAAGTCTACTTTTATACAACAAAAAAGAGATAGCAGATTATGCTATCTCTTTTAGTATGACCCGTACGGGATTCGAACCCGTGTTACCGCCGTGAAAGGGCGGTGTCTTAACCACTTGACCAACGGGCCAATTACTGGCAGAGAAGAAGGGATTCGAACCCTCGCACCGCGTTCGCGATCTACTCCCTTAGCAGGGGAGCCCCTTGAGCCACTTGGGTACTTCTCTATAAATATGGCTCCGCAGGTAGGACTCGAACCTACGACCGATCGGTTAACAGCCGATAGCTCTACCACTGAGCTACTGCGGAACAATTATGGTGGGCCTAAATGGACTCGAACCATCGACCTCACGCTTATCAGGCGTGCGCTCTAACCAGCTGAGCTATAGGCCCATAATTGAAAAGCGGGTGAAGAGAATCGAACTCTCGACCAGAGCTTGGAAGGCTCTTGTTTTACCACTAAACTACACCCGCATTAAATTGAAAATGGTGAGCCATGAAGGATTCGAACCTTCGACCCTCTGATTAAAAGTCAGATGCTCTACCAACTGAGCTAATGGCTCATTTTGAAAGTGGTGCCGGCTAGAGGACTTGAACCCCCAACCTACTGATTACAAGTCAGTTGCTCTACCAATTGAGCTAAGCCGGCTTGCGACTTCAAAATGGTGGCTCGGGACGGAATCGAACCGCCGACACGAGGATTTTCAGTCCTCTGCTCTACCGACTGAGCTACCGAGCCTTATTAAAATGGCGGTCCCGACCGGGGTCGAACCGGCGATCTCCTG